>JAHEBY010000297.1 GCA_024642025.1 Comamonadaceae bacterium
GCGCCTGGCACGTCGGGGTAATAGGGCAGGGGAGCAAGGCCCCAGTTGAACTTGGCGTTCTTGGCCACGTTGCCATAAAAACCTGTGGAGGTGGTCATCATCGCGCATTCGCCAGAGATAAAACTGGCCTCGGGGGTATTGGCACGGCCCTTGTAGACAAACAAACCCTGCTTGGCCATGTTGGCCAGGTTCTCGATATGCCGCACATGCAGGGGCGAATTCACTTTCATGCGGGCGTCCAAGCCTTGCATGCCATTGCCTTTGGTGGCGAACTCAACGTTGTGCCAGGCGGAAAAGCTCTCCAGCTGCGTCCATCCCTGCCAAGCAATGGAGATCGGGCACTGATGCCCACTGGCCTTCAGTTTGGCAGCTGCCAAGGCAACTTCTGGCCAGGTAGAGGGTGCCTTGCTGGTGTCGACGCCCGCCGCCTTGAACGCATCCTTGTTGAAGTAAAAAACCGTGGTCGAGCTGTTGAACGGGAAGCTGAGCATCTGGCCGTTGGGCGCGGTGTAATAGCCGGCAACGGCCGAAACATAGGAGCTGGGGTCAAATTTCTCGCCTGAATCCTTCATGATCTTGCCAACTGGCACCGAGACGCCCTTGCTGGCCATCATGGTGGCGGTGCCAACTTCGAACACCTGCAAGATATGCGGTGCATTGCCGGCGCGGAAGGCCGCCACCGCCGCAGTGAACGACTCGGTGTAGCTGCCCTTATAGGTCGGCACGATCTTGTAGTTCTTCTGGCTCTCGTTGAAATTTTTAGCCAGATCATTGACCACATCATTGTTGACGGCAGTCATGGAATGCCACCACTGGATTTCGGTCTGCGCTTGGGCTGCAAGGCAAAACGTTGCTGCGGCGGCAGCCAGGCCAATGGTAAGTTTCTGTTTCATGAGTTCTCCTTGATTAAGCGAAATGTCATAAGCGCACAGCATATGACTGCCATGTGTCAAATTCATTAAACTAGATTCAAGTGCACGGTCGTTACAGGGCTTTCCATAGGTTGCCTGACGTGAGGCCCGTTTTGAAAGCCCGCCCACGGGCAGGAAAATGGTGCAGTGCAGTAAGATTGGCGCCCAGCCGGCATGAAAACTTGGTGGCTGTCATTCGAAAAGCAGATGAACGCCCCGAATCAACTTGAACTGTCCAGCGTATTGCAGGGTCTCGCGCCGTCGGCGCCCGCACGCATTCGCGAGATTCCGTACAACTACACGTCATTTTCGGATCGTGAAATAGTCGTCCGGCTTTTGGGCGCGTCTGCGTGGAGTGTGCTCGACCGGCTTCGCGGTGAGCGCCGCACGGGGCGTTCGGCCCGCATGTTGTATGAGGTGTTGGGTGACATCTGGGTGGTGCAACGCAACCCCTACCTGCAGGATGACCTGCTGGACAACCCCAAGCGTCGCAGGCTGCTGGTGGATGCGCTAAAACATCGGCTGGGCGAGATCGAAAAGCGCCGCACACCGAAGGATGACGTCGAACGTGATTCCATGGTCGTCCAGTTGCTCGAAGCTGCTCGGCGTGCCGTGCAGGATTTTGACGCCGCCTTTGTAGAGGTGGGCGATCTGCGCAAAAGGGCCACGCGGACATTGGGCCGGCTGACGGCGCGCGACAACATCAAGTTTGATGGTTTCAGTCGCGTGTCGCATGTGACGGACGCAACCGACTGGCGCGTTGAATACCCCTTTGTGGTTTTGACGCCCGACACCGAGGCCGAGATGGCTGGATTGGTGAAGGGTTGCATCGAGCTCGGCCTGACGATCATCCCGCGCGGTGGCGGTACCGGCTACACCGGCGGTGCCATTCCTCTGACGTGGAAAAGCGTGGTCATCAACACCGAGAAGCTTGAATCCATGAGCGAGGTTGAGCTGGTGGAGTTGCCCTGTCTGACTGACAAGGTCGCCACCATCTGGACCGAGGCCGGGGTGGTTACCCAGCGGGTGGCTGATGCGGCAGAGCGGGCTGGCTATGTTTTTGCAGTGGATCCGACTTCGGCCGAAGCCTCATGTGTGGGCGGCAACATTGCGATGAACGCAGGCGGCAAAAAAGCCGTCTTGTGGGGCACAGCGCTGGACAATCTGGCCTCCTGGCGAATGGTGACCCCTGACGCCCAGTGGCTGGAAGTGGTCCGGCTCGATCACAACATGGGCAAGATTCATGATGTGGAAGTTGCCCGGTTCAAACTGCATTACTTCAAGGCGGATGGCAAAACGCTGTTGCGCACCGAAACCCTGGATATCCCCGGCAAATCTTTTCGCAAGGAAGGTCTTGGCAAAGACGTTACCGACAAATTCCTCAGCGGTCTCCCAGGCATTCAAAAAGAGGGGTGTGACGGGCTGATCACCAGTGCTCGCTGGGTTGTGCATCGGATGCCCGAGCACACCCGCACCGTGTGCCTTGAATTTTTTGGCAATGCGAAGGATGCGGTGCCAAGCATTGTTGAGGTGATTGACTTCATGACTGCGGAGCAAAAGCGAAGCGGCACCTTGCTTGCCGGGCTCGAGCATCTGGACGACCGGTATCTCAAGGCAGTGGGCTATACGACCAAGTCAAAGCGGGGCGCCGCAGGGGCGTCTGGCTCGTCTGGTGGCCTGCCAAAGATGGTGCTGGTTGGTGATATATCGGGTGATGACGCCGACGCAGTTGCGCGGGCCACTTCCGAGATTGTGCGCATTGCCAATTCTAGAAACGGCGAAGGCTTTGTCGCCATAAGCGCCGAAGCGCGCAAGAAATTCTGGCTTGACCGCAAGCGTACCGCAGCCATTTCAAAACACACCAATGCCTTCAAGATCAATGAAGACGTCGTCATTCCGCTGCCGCGGATGGCGGAATACACAGACGGCATCGAACGCATCAACATCGAGCTGAGCCTGCGCAACAAGATCAGACTATGCGATGAGTTGCATGCCTTCTTCAGCCGGGGCAACTTGCCGCTTGGACGTCATGACGATGCCACCGAAATTCCTTCGGCGGAGTTGCTCGAAGACCGTGTTGCTCAGGCCTTGATCCTGCTGACCCATACGCGCAAGCAATGGCAGGGCTGGCTCAACGATGCGGATGAATTGTTCGCGCCGTTGCAGGACCATACCCTGCGAGCCAGCTGGAAGACCCAATTGCGTGCGCAATTCCGGCAGATATTTGCCGGGGGCGCCTTCACGCCGATTCTGGATGAGTGTCAGGCCATTCACAAGCGCGTTTTGAAGGGGCGGGTCTGGATCGCCTTGCATATGCATGCCGGCGACGGCAATGTGCACACCAACATTCCGGTTAACAGTGACGACTACGAAATGCTGCAAACCGCACATGAAGCGGTCAAGCGCATCATGGTTCTGGCCCGTTCACTGGATGGCGTCATTTCGGGTGAGCATGGTATCGGCATCACCAAACTTGAGTTTTTGACAGACGAGGAGCTGCGTCCGTTTACCGAATACAAGCAAAGGGTGGATCCAGACGGCCACTTCAACAAAGGCAAATTGCTACGAAATAAGGAGCGCGTGACGCATAATGGACGGGGGCAAGTGGGCGATTTGATGCATGCCGACCTCACCAACGCCTATACGCCAAGTTTTGGGCTGATGGGCCATGAATCACTGATCATGCAGCAGTCTGATATTGGTGCCATAGCGGATAGCGTGAAGGATTGTTTGCGCTGCGGCAAGTGCAAGCCGGTTTGCGCCACCCATGTGCCGCGGGCCAATCTGCTGTACAGCCCGCGTAACAAGATTCTTGCCACATCGCTGCTGGTAGAGGCGTTCTTGTACGAAGAGCAGACACGCCGCGGTGTCAGCATCAAGCACTGGCAGGAATTTGAAGACGTGGCCGACCATTGCACGGTCTGCCACAAGTGCGAGAGCCCGTGCCCGGTCAATATTGACTTCGGCGATGTGTCCATGAACATGCGCAACCTGTTGCGCAAGATGGGCCAGAAATCATTCCGGCCGGGTAATGCTGCGGCCATGCTGTTTTTGAACGCCACCAATCCGGCCACCATCAAGTTCATGCGTTCAGCGATGGTCGGCGTGGGCTTCAAGGCGCAGCGTCTTGC
>JAHEBY010000298.1 GCA_024642025.1 Comamonadaceae bacterium
GATGGCGGTTGCCCGCAAGTACGCCTGTGAAATCATTAGCGTGGACTCGGCCCTCGTTTACCGTGGCATGGACATAGGCACGGCCAAGCCGACAGCTTCCGAACTTGCAGAAGTGCCGCATCACCTGATCAATATCCGTGACCCGTTGCATCCTTATAGCGCCGCCGACTTCGTCCAGGATGCCCGCCAACTGATTCGCGATATTCAGGCTCGGTGCAAGCTCCCGCTTTTGGTTGGCGGCACCATGATGTATCTCAAAGCCCTGGTTGAGGGGCTGGACGACATGCCTAAAGCCAACCCGGCCCTGCGCGCAGAACTTGAGCAAGAGGCCGGAGAAAAGGGCTGGCCAGCGATGCATGCTGCACTGGCAAGGGTTGACCCCATCACCGCGTCACGTCTTCAGCCCAACGACAGCCAGCGCATCCAGCGGGCACTGGAGGTGCACCGAATCTCAGGCGCCTCGCTGTCAAGCTTCCAGTTGCGCAAACATGCTATTACTTCAATAGCTATTGACGCATATAAATCGGGGGCTAAAGGCCAATTTGGCATAAAAAATACGCCTTTTTCAGTGTTTTTGATCTCTCTGGAACCGTCAGACCGTGCCTGGTTGCACGCCCGAATCGAGCAGCGCTTCGACGCCATGCTGGCGGCCGGGTTTCTGGATGAGGTCAAAGCATTACGCAAGCGTGGTGACCTGCAGGCGGACTTGCCCGCCATACGTTGCGTGGGCTACCGGCAGGCTTGGGAATATCTGGATTCGGTTGATGAAAGCGGCCAAAAAGATGAACCATCCGGCGCGCCGTCGTGGCGGGACAGAGGTGTCTTCGCCACGCGCCAGCTGGCAAAGCGCCAGTTGACCTGGCTTCGATCCATGCCTCAGCGCCACTCAATCGCCGCCGATGCGCCAGATGCCGTCGAGCAGGTTATGCAAGGCATAGACCAGCTCATGCACAACGAGAAAACATCATGAGCCTCTCGGTGACGGGTCTGGGCAAACGCTACGGCAGTTCCCCGGTATTCAGCAACGTGACGCTGTCGGTAGCACCTGGCGAGTTTGTCGCGATCGTTGGTGAATCCGGGGTTGGCAAGTCCACGCTATTGAACTGCATGGCGGGGCTGGACGACTGGGACAGCGGGAGTGTGTCTGTGAATGGCACCGATCTGGCCACTTTGACGTCAGACCAGCGGGCCCTGTTGCGACGCCAGCAGATCGGCTTTGTTTTTCAGGCGTTTCATGTGTTGCCTCACCTGGACGTGGCTCAAAACGTGGGATTGCCCTTGATGCTGCTAAACCAGCGCGACGATGCACGGGTGCAGGACATGCTGCAAGCAGTCGGTCTGAACGGCTTGGGTGGGCGCCTGCCCCAACAATTGAGCGGCGGCCAGTTGCAGCGCGTGGCCATCGCACGTGCGCTGATTCATCGCCCTGCCCTGCTGCTCGCCGACGAGCCCACCGGCAACCTGGACCCCACTACCGCCACGCGGGTGATGGACGCCCTGATAAATCAGACCCGTGCCCAAAACGCATCGCTGGTGCTGGTCACGCATTCACACGCCGCAGCCAGCCGGGCAGACCGCGTACTGGAGTTACACGCCGACGGTATTCACCTGTGAGTTGGGGCCTTTGACCAAACCTGCCGCGCGACGCGCGCCATGTTGCCACCCATCACCAAGCCCGCTTCATCAGCGGTCATGCCGGTTCGACCCAAGGCGTCTGCCATCGTGGTCCAGCTCGCGACCGGCGGGTAAGCTGCCCGCGTCAGGGAACGGTCGTACCCGGCAGACTTGGGCCACCAGTATGTCGGGTCGTAGCCGCCGGGCGGCGTGTCGTCAAGATCGGCCTGGTGAAAGCTGATATCGAGCCCGATACCGGCGTGCTCAACACCCACCAGATCCGCCACATAGGCAGCGTGCCGGGCTACGTCGTCGCAAGAAGGCTGCGGGGCGTCCAGAAAGAATGAGACACCGGATACGCACACCACACCACCCGTGGCGGCGCTGGCGCGTATCTGCTCGTCCGTCACGTTACGGCCATGCTCAACCAGCGCCAGTGGGTTGGAGTGACTAAAAATCACCGGCCCATCAGATGCCGCCATGATGTCCAGGCTGCATTTGCGCCCGGTGTGCGAGCAGTCCATCAACACGCCTGCGGCATGTATCGCGGCGACGACGCTTTTGCCCAGCGGCGTCAGACCCTGTTCAATGTCGTGACAGCCGCCGGCTACCGAATTGTTTCTGTTGTACGCCAGATGCATTTGCCGAACGCCCAGTTCAGAATAAAGCGCCACCATATCGGGCTGCTCCAGCAGCGGCATGGCGCCCTCAAGGTCAAAACCGATCGCAATGCGTCCTTCAGCACGGGCGCGCTCGATGTCTGGCACGCTGCGCGCCAACAGATATTTCTCGGGGTGAGCTGCGATGGTCGCGCGAAATCCGGAAATCACCGCCATCACCTGTGGCACCGGGTTCATGTCCATGCCAATGTTGATGGACACATAGTCCACACCCGCCGCGCGCAACTGGTCGATTGGCTCAAAACTGGCGTGAGGGTGCAAGGGCAGGCATGCATGGGCTTCCCATTTGATCACGCTGTTTCTCCTGTTCGACGAAATCCGGCCGAGGCTTTCATCAGCGTACGAGTGTAGGCTTGCGTCACACGGTTGGCAGAGAGGTCAAACGAGCTAAGCTGTTCAACGGTTTGCCCGCGCTGCATAACCAAGAGACGTTCGCACAGGTGCGTCACCACGGCGAGATCGTGACTCACCATTAGGAAGGAAAGCCCGCGGCGCTCTCGCAAGCCCTCCAGCAGATTCAGAACCTCGGCCTGCACGGAGGCGTCGAGCGCCGATGTGGGCTCATCCAGCAACAGAACCTGCGGCTCCAGAATCAGGGCGCGGGCGATGGCAATGCGTTGACGCTGCCCTCCTGACAACTGGTGCGGGTAACGAAAGCGAAACCCGGAACCGAGACCCACCTCGTCCAAAGCACTTTCAATGCGAGCCTCTGCGTTGTCCATGTCGTGAATGGCGAGCGGTTCGGCCAGAATGCGATCCACTGTCTGGCGCGGATGCAATGAACCATAAGGATCCTGAAACACCATTTGAACCAGGCGTCGAAACGCCTTACTCCCCGGCACAGGCGGTGGATCTTCCGACTGACCAACGAGCTTCACCGTACCGGTTTGGGTAGGCGCCAGTCCGCAAATTGCCCGCAGTACCGTCGACTTGCCAGAGCCAGATTCGCCCACAATGCCGAGACTTTCGCCCGGGTTCACGCGCAAACTGGTATCCGCCACCGCCACGAAGCCATCGTAAACGACGCTGACATTTTTTACATCGATACCGACCCGCAAGCCCGTCATAGTGCCCAATCTGTCTGACGATCCAGTGTGGGCAAGGGGTGACGATTGCCACCAAGGCGAGGCAGACAATTCAACAAACCCCGGGTGTATGGGTGCTGCGCATCTTCAAGGCGGGTTGCGGCGATTTCCTCAACCACCCGCCCAGCGTACATCACCAGAATGCGATCGCAAAATGTGGAGACCAGCCGCAGATCATGGGAAATAAAGATGAGTCCCATCCCACGCTCCGCAACCAGCCGGTCCAGAATGCCCAGCACCTGCAGTTGCACTGTCACGTCCAGCGCACTCGTAGGTTCATCAGCAATCAAAAGCTCGGGGTCAGCGATGAGCATCATTGCGATCATGGCGCGCTGCCCCATACCGCCCGAAACCTCATGCGGATACAGCCTATACACACGCTGTGGGTCATCAATTTGAACCGCCTCCAGGGCAGCCAGAGCCTTCGCCTGTGCAGCAGCGCCTGACATGGGGCTATGGGCACGCAGCGTTTCCGCAACCTGATCGCCGATGGTCATAACGGGATTTAATGAAAACTTTGGGTCCTGCAACACCATCGCAATTCGGCCTCCCCGCATCTCCCGTCTCTGCCTGGGCGAACAGCTCAGCAGGTCGGTGCCATGAAATGCCATCCTTTTGGCGGTGACCAGACCCTCAGGCGCGGTCAACCCCAGAATCGCT
>JAHEBY010000299.1 GCA_024642025.1 Comamonadaceae bacterium
CCTCGCAGCCCGACTGCAACGGCTGGAAGTGGGCACGCTGACCATCGGCATGGTCAGCACGGCCAAGTACTTTCTGCCGCATTTGCTGGCCGAGTTTCGACGGGAGCACGAGGGCATCGAGATCAAGCTTGCGGTGGGCAATCGCGAACAGCTCGTCAACATGCTGCATGCCAATGAGGTGGATATCGCCATCATGGGCCGCCCGCCCAAAGAGCTGGCGACACGGGCAGAGCCCTTTGCTGCGCAGCCCCATGTGTTTGTGGCGCCCGTTGGTCACCCCCTCGCGGTTGCCGGACGGGTTCCGGCTCAGGCGCTGGCTAACTATGGTTTTATCGTGCGCGAGGAAGGGGCCGGTACCCGTGCCGCCATGGAGCGGTTTTTTAAGAACGCAGGGGTTGAGCCCAGGGTCAGCATGGAAATGGCCAGCAATGAGACCATCAAACAGGCGGTCATGGCAGGCATGGGCCTGAGCTTTCTGTCGCTGCACACGCTGGGGCTAGAACTGGACAACGCGCTGATTGCCCTGATTGATGTGGAAGGCGGGCCCATGGTCAGTGCCTGGAATGTAGTGCACAGGCAATCCAAACTGCTGTCGCCGGCTTCGGAGGCCTTTCGCTACTTTGTGCTCGAGTGCGGCGAGGCGTTTCTGGCCAGGCAGTTTGCGCGGCATCTCAGTTTGCCGAGCCAGTTACCGGTTTAAAGGCTGGCTCCCGTGCAGAACGGGTACATTTAAGTTTGGGCGCACCAATATGTGCCAATGCAATAGTTGAAAGTCGTCGGATTTGGAGTATCCCAACATGGTTAAACGTGCGATAAAAAACATCCCGGACGTTGAGATCGAAAGCGATGAAGTGTTTGACGCGGCAGCCGAGCTATTTCGTGTGCTTTCGGCGCCCATGCGCCTGAAAATCATCAGGAGCTTGTGCGATGGCGAAAAAAACGTCAGCGAATTATTGGTCGAGGTTGAGACCACGCAGCCAAACATGTCGCAGCACCTCAATACCCTTTACCAGTCTCGCGTGCTGGGCAAGCGCCGTGAGGGCGTGCAGATCTATTACCGGCTAATTGATGAGCGCGTGGCAGACTTGTGCCGAGCCGTTTGCATGCGTATCGTTGGCGAAGGTGAGTCCACCGCAGCCTGAAAGATCAGGTGGCCCGCGCCAAGGGCGCGACCAAGGGGCCTGCCGGCACGGCCCCAGGACGATTGTCCAGCAGCCGGTCCATCAAACCGGCGCCACCCCACATGCCCAATAGGGCGAGCCAGGCCGTTACGGCAAACACCGCGCCGCCTGTCATGCCAGCGCCAACGGCGCATCCACCGGCCAGCATGGCCCCAAATCCCATAAGCATGGCGCCAGCGATGTAGCGCGTCATGCTGTAGCCATCATTGAAGCCTTCCAGCTTCAGGTCACGCCCAAGCCAGGCGCCCAGAAAGGAGCCGGCAAATACCCCTGGCAAAAGACCAAAGTTGAACCCGATCCCGGGTGCCGGTGAAGCAAGGACGCGCATCAACCATTCGGCCGATGGGCCACTAAAAGTCAGACCCTGTATCGGAATGGGCTCAAAAGACTGGGTCGAAATCCAGTACCCATACCACCAGGCGGCTGCGACCATCAGCCCGGTGCCAATCGCGCCCAGCCAAACCCACACGCTATGCCGTGGACTGCGCCATGAGAAATACAGTGCGGCCAACATCCAGACCAGGCCGGCAACAAGGCCGCCCCACTGCCCAACGCCGACAAGGGCCAGCAAGTCCCTCGACTGGCCCGCCTCAACGGTCCACCACTCGCTCACCCTGGCGCGCCACGGCGCCAGCACGCCCGACAGCGAAGCCTGCGCGGTAACCGCAAACACCAGCCCGGACAACAAAGCCCGCAAATTACCGTTGGCCGATAAAACCAGCAACCGGCTGGCGCAGCCGCGTGTCATGATCATCCCCGCACCAAACAGCAGGCCGCCAACCAGTGCCCCCGACAGGCTGCCACGCACCGCAAACTGCCTTGCCGTGCTCACGTCCAGGTTGTGGGTCAGCAGAAGTGCCTGTACCGCGACCACGCCAGTGGAAAACGCCAGCAGCCAGACCGACAGTTTTTCCCCAAAGGCCCGGTGCCAGAACTCAATGACGGCGCCGCGCAGGCAAAACCTTGTGCGTTGTGCAAAGAAACCAAACAGACCACCAATGACGGCGCCCCCCATTGCGAGCACGCTGCCGTCACCATATTGCGCCAGAATGCTTTCCAAGTTCATGACACTTCTATATAGTTCAGTAAACGCTTATATTAATGCATGGCAATCATTGCGTGTTGATCAGGGTCAACGATGATCGCAATGTTTACGGGCAGCATGGCCACTATGAAACCTGAAAAATCGTACGTGCAAACGACCACGCAAACGCAACCCGGTATGCGCCTGGGAGTGATATGCCGTGCAGATTGGCGCCAATGGTCTTTCGCTTTGGTGTTGCTGGCGGCAGCTTGCCTCATGAAGCCGGCCGTGGCGCAAGATGCGCCCGTGGGCTCAAAAGCTTCGGCAGGTGTCCCTGCCATGGTGGCGCAAAAGGTTTCGCCATCGGCCTGGTATGTTGAAGGGCTGGGCGCCCTGGGGTCAACGGCCAATCAGAACTTCATTTCTAATGCGGGCTTTGTCGTCACACCCGAAGGGGTGGTGGTCATCGATGCGCTGGGTTCACCGGCGCTGGCAGAACGCCTGCTGGCAGAGATACGCAAAATCACGCCGCTACCTGTCAAACTGGTGATCCTCACCCACTACCACGCAGACCATATCTATGGCTTGCAAACCTTCAAGGCCTTGGGCGCGAAGATCGTTGCACATCAGGCGGGGAAGGAATATCTATTTTCCGAGACCGCCCGGACGCGGCTTGAGGCTTCACGGAAAGACCTTGCACCCTGGATTGATGACAAGACACAGCTCGTAGCGGCAGACGAGTGGATTGACGGACCGAAGGAGTACGTGCTGGGCGGCATGCATTTCATGGTGCAGCCCGTAGGGCCTGCGCATACGCCGGAAGATCTGGTGATTTATGTGCCGGAAGAAAAAGTGCTCTTTGCCGGCGATCTGGTGTTTCGCAGCCGCATTCCGTTTGTGGGCCAGGCAAACAGCGGACACTGGATTCAGTCTTTGCAGGCCTTGCTTGCCTTTGATGCAACGGTGGTCGTGCCGGGGCATGGCCCGCTGTCGCAGGAGCCGCGCAAGGACATGGAGCAGACCCGGGACTATCTGATTTACCTGCGCAATGCCATGGGCAAAGCGGCCAAAAATATGGACCCGTTCGAGCAAGCCTATGATGCAACCGACTGGACTCCGTTTGAGCACCTGCCCCTGTTTCGCGCAGCCAACCGCATGAATGCCTACAACACCTATTTGTTGATGGAAAAGGAAGCGCCTTGATGCCCAACCCGCTCTCAAAGACGCTGGTTTTTCGGCGGCGCAGTTTGCTATTGGCTGCATCCGGCACTGCTGCGCTTGGCCTGTTGCCTCGCGCCCGGGCAGCCGGGGCCACACTGCCGGCTCCCGAGTCGCTGGCCGATGAGCTGGACAAAGCGCTTCGCAAGGGGCAGCCCTTAATCGTTATGGTCAGCCTTGATGGTTGCCCGTTCTGCCGCATTGCCCGCGACAGCTACCTTGAACCCCTGCGGCGCGAAGAAGGTTTGCCGATCTTCCAGGTTGATATGCGCAGCCAGACGACGCTGCGTGATTTCAACAAGCTGGCCTCAACACACGACCAAATGGTGCGCGGCTGGAAAATCAGGGTCGCACCTACCGTGCTGTTCTTCGGCACCGGCGGCAAGGAAGTGGCGCCGCGCATGAATGGCGCCTACATTGAAGACTTCTATGGCGCGTATTTGCAGCAGCGCATCGACGTTGCGCGCGCCGCCATCAAAAACTAAGCCCGCGGCGGGATATTCAATCCTTTGACCACGGCAGGCCGCGCCACAAAGGTGGCCAGCGCTCGGGCCACATGCGGGAAGTCTGAAAAGCCCACGATCTCGGCTG
>JAHEBY010000300.1 GCA_024642025.1 Comamonadaceae bacterium
CGGCATTCACTTCAAGCACCGGCTTCACTTCAGGGGCTTCCTGCCCGGCCTGCTTGAGCATGCGGGCCAGCTGGGTGCTCATGCCATGGTCTTGCACTACCAGGCAGGCTGGCGAATCGACCAGGCGGGTGGTCACGCGCACGTCTTCGGCCTTGTCCTTGAGGGCTTCCTTGAGCTTGGCCAGCAGGGGCTTGAAGGCTTCTGCGGCTTCTTCTGCGGCCTTTTTCTCGGCTTCGTCCTGCAGCTTGCCCAAATCAACCGCGCCCTTGGCCACGCTTTGCAGTGGCGTGCCGTCAAAGTCGTGCAGGTAGTTTAGCGCCCACTCGTCCACGCGGTCGGTCATCAACAGCACCTCAATGCCTTTTTTCTTGAAGACCTCTAGCTGGGGGCTGTTTTTGGCGGCAGACGCATTGTCTGCCGTGATGTAGTAAATCGCCTCTTGCCCTTCTTTCATGCGGGCCTTGTAGTCGGCAAAGCTCACGCTCACGGTGTCAGTGGTGCTGCTGGCAAACCGCAGCAGCTTGGCCAGGCGGTCCTTGTTGCTGAAGTCTTCGCCTAGGCCTTCCTTGAGCACGGCGCCAAACTCGTTGTAGAACTTGGTGTATTTGCCTTCCTTGGCCTTGTCTTCATCAGACAGCACATCGGTAACCTCGGCAAGGTCACCCTCGGCCTTGTCCGAGCCGTCGGCAGTGGGCGCCTTGACAGGTGCTTCGTCATACTTGGCCAGGTCTTCAAGCATGCCCAGCACGCGCTTGGTGCAGCCCTCGCGAATGGCCTTGACGTCGCGGCTTTCCTGCAGCAGCTCGCGGCTCACGTTGAGTGGCAGATCGGCCGAATCCACCACGCCTTTGACAAAGCGGAGGTAGGTCGGCATCAGCGCTTCAGCGTCGTCCATGATGAAGACGCGCTTGACGTAGAGCTTGAGCCCGCCTTTTTTGTCACGGTTCCACAAATCCATGGGCGCCTTGGACGGGATGTAGAGCAGCTGCGTGTATTCGGTGCTGCCCTCCACGCGATTGTGGGTTTGGGCGAGTGGCGCTTCAAAGTCGTGGCTGATCTGTTTGTAGAACTCCTCGTACTGCTCGGGTGTGATGTCTTTTTTGGGCCGGCTCCAGATGGCACTGGCTTTGTTCACCGTTTCCCACTCGCCGGTTTTCACCATGGCGCCGGGCTGGCGGCCGCCTTTTTCGTCCTTGGGGTCAATCAGCTCGCCATCTTTCCACTCTTCCTTTTCCATCAAGATGGGCAGGCTGATGTGGTCGGAATATTTGTTGATGATGCTTTTGAGCTTCCAGGCGCTGGCGTAGTCCATGGCGTCTTCGCGCAGGTGCAGGATGACGCTGGTGCCGCGCTGCTCGCGGGTGATGCTTTCCACCTCAAAGTCGCCAGCACCGCCGCTGATCCAGCGCACGCCCTCGCTGGCCTTCATGCCGGCGCGGCGTGACTCGACCGTGATCTTGTCCGCCACGATGAAGCCCGAATAAAAGCCCACGCCAAACTGGCCAATCAGTTGCGAGTCGGCCTTCTGGTCACCGCTCAACTTGCTCACAAAGTCTTTGGTGCCGCTCTTGGCAATCGTGCCCAGGTGGTCAATGGCTTCCTGCGTGCTCATGCCGATGCCGTTGTCGGTGATGGTCAGGGTTTTGGCGACGGTGTCGAACGACACGCGTACTTCCAGATTGGGGGCATTTTCGTAGAGACCACTGTCGGCGATGGCTTCAAAGCGCAGTTTGTCGCACGCATCCGACGCGTTGGAGACCAGCTCGCGCAGGAAGATTTCCTTGTTGGAATACAGGGAGTGGGTGACCAGATGCAATAGTTGCGCGACTTCGGCCTGAAAAGAAAGGGTTTGCTTGCTCATGGGTATAAGTTGACAGAAAAAGAAGGAAAACGGGTAGCCGTATATTATGGGTGACCCGTCAAAATTCAAGAGATACTTGACCTAGATGAAACCTGCCTCCCCCAAACCCGACGCGCAAAAGTCCCCCTCAAAGCCTGCGTCCGGGCAAAAAACCTACGACCTGAGGCTCGACCCGCTACCGTTGCCGGATGAGGTCATAGAAAGCGACTCCGATACCGCGTGGGACCTTTGGCACGACACCGTCATGCCCAAAGACACCGAGGCCGACAAATTGTTCAAGGAGTCCAACTTCAAGGATACCGAGCCGGCGGCCCTGCCGCAGGTGCGACCCACTCCCAAAAAGCCCTGAAGCGCTTTTTATGCGGCTGGCGACAGCCAGTCAATCAGTTTTTTAGTCACTTCGGGGCTCTTGAGCAAGGCCATGTGGTGGGTTCCATAGGCGATGTACTGTGATGGTTTGGCAAACGCCAAGGTGCGCAGCGGGTCTGTGTGACGGCCCAGTGCGCTGTTCAACGGCACGAGCCCGTCTCCAGGCAGGGGATTCGTGAGGTCTGCCGGGCCGCGGGCGCCCCGTTCGGGCACCTTGGCAAGGGTTGCAGCAACCGTATAGCAGGCCACGCCATCGGGCAACGGCAGCCGCTGCCTGCGGTCCGGTGACCGCGCGAAGCGATCGCGTCCTTCCCAATCTGCGTTTTGCGCCAGTCCATAGCGCAGATCGGTAATGCCCGCACTTCGCAACTGGCCGAGCTTTGCAAATGGGGCGGTAAATGGTGTGCTGCCCAAAATGACATCGATCCAGTTGCCAGCCCGCTCAAGCGGTGCTCCGTGGTGTGGGGTGCCCAGAAACACGATGTTTTTGACTAGAGACGGCCAGCGCATGCCGCGCTGCTGAGCCGAATGAAACGCGCTGCGAATCACCAGCCCACCCATGCTATGTGCCAATACACTCAATTCTTCCAGCACGCTCACGTTTCCAAAGGCGGTCGGCCAGCCTTGAACCAGTCGCTCGAGCTCGAGCGCCAGTTGGTGCCCGTTTTGCGAGATATGCAGACCCGTGTTGTAACGAAGGTAGAGGGGCAGGTAGCCCAAACGCTCATACAGTGCCCGCGCGTGGCCACCATCGTCCCCATCATCTTTGCCACCAAGCCAGCAACGGTCATCCATGCACAGGCCATGAATCAGCAGCAACACCTTGCTACTCGAGGCCAGATCAGACGGCAGCGCGTTCAGATCCAATGGCTTCAGATCTGCCTTGGCGCCAGGCAATGCCGGGCTTGAATAGCGAAACGTCATCGGCGTGGCAAAGGGGCTCTGGTTGGCAAGCAGCGTGTCGCCCATCACGCCATTGAGCGCCGCCAGCACCGCCTCGCGCTGTGGGGAGGGCGCCGGGCCGCCGGGTTTGCTAGCCAGATCCAGCCAGGGCTGCAGCGCGGCCAGTGCGGTGTCAACCCCTTTGCCGACAAGCTGCGTGGCGCCGCGCACCGTTTTGTAAACCAGACCGGTCAGACCGCGGCTTTGCCCGGGCTCCTTGCCGCTGGGCGCGCCTAGTGTGCTTAACACCGATTGGTGTACGCCCTCGGCAATGCGCGTAACGCCCAGCGTGGCATGGGTAGCGAGTTTGGCTACACCGCGCAGATCAGCGGGATGCAGATGCCGTGGCGACTGGGGCTTGTCAGGCGTTGGGTCAGAGGCTTTACTGTTCATCCCAACTATTGTGGGCAGCAAATACTCCAGACGGTAGGGTTGCAGGCCTAGAAGCGTTCGTGTGGCGCCAGATAGCGCCACTGCCCCAGCGGCAGGTTGCCCAGCATGACCTTGCCCACACGCACGCGCTTGAGGCCCACCACTTTCAGGCCAACCTGCTCGCACATGCGGCGAATCTGGCGCTTTTTGCCTTCGGTGAGTACAAAGCGCAGCTGCTCGGGGTTTTGCCATTCCACCTTGGCGTGTTTCAGGGTCTGGCCGTCCAGGCTCAGGCCATGGCGCAGCAGCCTGAGTTTGTCCAGAGGAAAGACCGACTGCACATCGGTGCTGACCGGGTCGTCATCGTCAATGCGGCTGAGCTGTGTTGTTTGGTTGAGCGGTGCGGGGCGGGCCGCGTAGGTGGCCGCTGCCGACGTCGCCGCTGCGGCATTG
>JAHEBY010000301.1 GCA_024642025.1 Comamonadaceae bacterium
CTTTGAACGCGCCACCGTGCGCGACAACCTGCTCAAACTTGGCATGCCCAATGGCTGGGCTGAAAGTCTGGAGAAACTGGACGAGCTGGTGCAAGGCATTCTGCCGCGTGCCGTGTTTGTGACACGCATGCTGGCGCATCCGGTCGAGAAGGTGTTCGCCGCCTTCACCACGGCCGAAGCAGTGGCGCAGTGGTGGGGACCAGATGCCTTCACCATCAGAACGCAGCGCTTTGATTTCCGCGAAGGCGGCGTGTGGGAGTTCGTCATGCATGGCAAAGACGGTACGGATTACGCCAACAAAATCCTCTTCACCCGCATCGTCCCCAATGCCTACATTGCCCACGCACACGGCGATGCCAGCATGGGCGATGACGGCAGTGGTGCGATGTTTCAGGGCAGCATTCGCATGGCAGGCTTTGGCGGCATGACGCGCATCACCAACCATCTGGTGTTTGCTACCACTCAGGCCCGCGATGCCACGGTGGCCGCTGCCAACGCGGTCGAAGGCGGCAAGCAGCATCTGGCGAATCTGGATGCCTACTTGCAGGGCAAGCCTGCGAAGGTCGCCAGTCGTTGAGTTCAGGAGGCGATCGTCATGGGTAGGCCACCCGTGAATATCGGCGCCAGTTATGGCAAATGGCGCAATGCAATTCTGTTGGCGCCATCAAGACCCCTTGACGGTCTTGCGCTCAACGATTGCGAATATCGTCTACAACCGGTACAACCGACAAAAATATCAGTAGGCCTGCAAGCGGCAGAGTTGCCAAATAGCCAACCTGTTTGAAGCCCAGAGCACCTAAAACGCCGCCAATCAGGAACGACAGCACCAGAAAAGTCAGGGTGGCAATCCGCTCACGGTCTGCAACGACAAGACCTGATTCGCCTGGGGAAGACTGATTCCAGTAGGTCAGCTTGCCCAGTTCAATTCCCAGATCGGTCACCACGCCAGTCAGGTGGGTGGTCCGCACTACAGCACCGGAAATCTTGGTGATAACTGCGTTCTGCAGGCCCATCATGAAACACAACAGCGTTACGGTGGCAGGAACGAATATGCCTTCGACGCCAGCCAGCGTGGCTCCCATAAGCCCGAAGGCCAGAAAAAGTGCAGCCTCCAGCAGGAGTGGCAGTGCAAACTGGCTGCGCAAACCCCGACGTCTCGCGTAGTTGATCATGATTGCAGATGTCATGGCGCCGAGCATGAACGAAATGACTGCACCCACTGCACCCCATACCAGGTCAAACTTTTCAAGCGCCAGGTTGTCTGCCACCGACGAGATGATGCCTGTCATGTGTGAGGTGTAAAGTTTTACCGCCAGAAACGCTCCCGCATTCGCGGCACCGGCGACAAACGCGAGTGCAAAGCCAAGATGACGGGTGTTGCGCACATGAATATCAGGGTTGGTCAGACTGCGCGCGTACTTGATGGGCATTTGGCGATGGTACTGCACGCGATGGCGTGCTTTTGGTCATCCCAAAAGTACCATCCACCCCGCCTGAGCGCATACGCAGCGTTGCATTCCCAACTTTCGGGTGCCCTAAGTGCGTGTCATTTTTGTGATCTTGTTGCGGCTAGCGCCTCAACTCGGCAGGGTGCCGCATGACCATTCCCGCTCCGCACGTGCGACACGCCGGCTCGGGCTCTGGCGTTGTATGCTTTCGCTCAAATGCAAGCAGTTCTGCTCGATGGCGCTTTTTAGCCGACGTTGTTGCCGCATCTGCTGACGCGCTAGACCACGGGGATACGGATTCTGCGGTTCGTTACCTAATTGACTACTGGATGGGAGACGGGAGCTGGGATGCCACGCCAGTTCAGCGCGAGCCGGCCATAGTCGCATCAATGGTCAACGTCCGGCGATGGGCGCATGCGTTGGAATGCGTTGGAGTTACAGAGTCAATTCCTGCTGGAGCCTTTGCGGGCAGTCTTGTTCATACTATCGTTCACCCTAATGCCCTGAACCCTGAACTTCGTTAGGCTGCAACATGTTTTGTGTTGTTGTCCACCTTACCGAGGAGAAGTTCATGTCTACATTGATTTCCGGCCGTCGTCGTTCCTTCGTTGCGTGTGCCGTGGCCTCTGCGGTTGGCCTGTCGCTCCTGGCGGCTTCGCTGCCGACGTTGGCTGATGGTTACCCAACCCGTCCGATCACACTTGTTGTGCCTTGGGGTGCCGGTGGCGGCACCGACGCCACGGCGCGAATCATTGGCAGCCTGATGGAGAAGGATCTTGGTCAACCGGTAACGGTAGTCAATCGCACGGGCGGCAGCGGGGTGGTGGGTCATTCGGCGATCGCCTCTGCGGCGCCAGATGGCTACACCATCGGCATGGCGACTGTTGAAATCGGCATGATGCACTGGCAGGGTTTGACAGAACTTACCGGCGCGTCATACACGCCTTTGGGTTTGGTCAACGCCGACCCGGCTGGTGTGCAGGTGCGGGCCGACGCGCCTTACAAGACCGTCAACGATTTGCTGGCTGCCATCAAGGCAAACCCGGGCAAATTCAAGGCCTCTGGCACAGGGCAGGGTGGTATTTGGCACCTCGCCATTGCTGGTTTGTTGCGTGACCAGAAGATGGACCCTGCCATGCTGCCCTGGGTACCGAGCAACGGTGCCGCGCCGGGCCTGCAGGACATGATTGCCGGCGGTGTGGAGGTGGCGCCTGTGTCGCTGCCGGAGTCTCGCGCCCTGATCGATGCGGGCAAGGTGAAGAGTCTGGCCATCATGAGCCCAACTGCGTCCGCGCTGTATCCCAATGTGCCAACGCTCAAGACTGCTTTGGGCAGCGACTGGACCATGGCCGCCTGGCGGGGCCTGGTGGCTCCCAAGGGCATTCCGGACGAGGCTCGGGACAAGCTCAGTGCCGCCATCAAAAAGGTGGCAGCAAGCAAGGACTACACCGATTTCATGGCCAAGCAGGGGTATGGTGTCATTTACGCCGCGCCTGATGATTTCGCCAAGTTCATGGCCAAGTCTGACGCGGAACTGGGTGCCACGATGAAAGCGGTAGGTATCGCCAAATAGCGCTGGATAGTCGCTTCAACCTGCCTGCAAGGATCGCTCATGAAGCTAAACGATGCCGTATTCGGCCTGCTGCTGCTTGCCTTGGGTGGCATCGTGCTCTACGCTGTCCAGGGCTTTTCCAAGATACCGGGTCAGCAGGTGGGGCCAGCGCTGTTCCCGGGCTTGATTGCTGCCGGGCTGTGCGTGGGCGGCCTCATTTTGTTGGTGCGTGGCTGGCGTCAGCGCGCCGTGGTGCCCATGATCGCAATGGAGGCGTGGGTGAGGTCTCCCCGGCATTTGCTGTCTTTTGTGGTGCTGATCGGCTCCATCGTGTTTTACATGATGGTGTCCCAGGCGCTCGGTTTTTTGCCCAGTTCCTTCATCATCCTGACGGCACTTTTTGTCGTGTTGGGTGTGGGAGGGGCGCGGTCGGTTGTCATTGCCTTGCTTGCCTCACTGTTGATTCACTTTGTGTTTTACAAACTGCTCAGGGTGCCACTGCCATGGGGCGTGCTGCAGGCCGTGAGCTGGTAGCGTAAATAGCAAACGGGGAGATTGAGTGATGGGATCAGCGGTTGGACAGGCGTTTTCCATGGTGTTCGAGCCCTACACGCTCGTTGTCATGGTGCTGGCGTCGCTATACGGGCTCTTCGTGGGAGCAGTGCCGGGTCTTACCGCCACCATGGCCACGGCTCTGCTGGTTCCGGTGACATTTTTTATGGCGCCCATTCCGGCGATTGCCGCCATCGTCACGGCCACTGCAATGGCCATTTTTTCGGGCGACATTCCGGGTTGCCTGTTGCGCATACCGGGCACACCCGCTTCGGCAGCCTACACGGACGAAGCATTTGCCATGACCAAGAAAGGCCATGCGGAAATGGCCCTGGGTGCTGGCCTGGTGTTTTCGGCTGTGGGTGGTTTGTTTGGCACCATGGTGTTAATCGTGGCGGCCCCCGTCCTGGCCGAGTTCGCCACACGTTTCAGCTCGTTT
>JAHEBY010000302.1 GCA_024642025.1 Comamonadaceae bacterium
ACCAGGGCATGCGTATCCCAACCCTCACCCACGCGCATCGTTTGCCGCTGGCGGGCGCGCAACACGGCGTCGGCAAGGGCAAAGTCTTCCGGATAAGTCACCTTCACATTTTGCGCGCTTCCGACGACGAGCTTGGGCGACTGGCCCAAGGCCTCGATTGCGCTGGCTTCATCGGTTACGCGGTCGCCCGTGAGCGTCAGCGCCTCCATCAAAGCCCCCACACGAAACATCTGCGGCGTCTGGGCCAGCCATTTGTCACCCCGGTCCAGCGTAGCGGCGACCCGCCCGGTCAGGCCCATCTTGAGCGTGTCGGGTAGGGGGAGCGCGAGCAGTCCACCCACCGCATCGCCTTCGCAGGCGTCTAAAAGCTGGTCGATTGATTTGGCGGTAACCAGGCAGCGGGCTGCGTCGTGCACAAGCACCCAGTCCTGCGCATGCGCGCCATGACCCAACAGGTGCTTTAATCCATTCAAAACGCTTGCAGCCCTTGTTGATCCTCCACATTCAGCTATCAACAAAGTAGCGTTTAGCTGTTTAAGATGTACCGCATTCACGGGTTCTCTGAAGAATCGGTCGCCCGGGGCCACCACAACCAGAATTTGATGGACCCGTTTCACCCCTCCCAGCGCACCCAAAGTATGCAGCACCATCGGCCGGCCGGCCAGCAACTGGTACTGCTTGGGGACATCAGTACCCGCGCGACTGCCTTGCCCGGCACAGGGCACCAACACCCAGATGCGTGGTCCGCTGCCCACTGCCGAGCTGTCCACAGCACCATGTGAAGCGATGCTCTGCGCGTTCGATGAAGAAGAATCTGGGGGTAACTGGGGATTTGGCGTCATGGTGGGTGATGCCATTCTAAAATCAAGCTCCAAACACCCCCTGCCCTCGTTGGCCGGGGGTGTTTGGCATGGGTGTTTCGCCCGTTTCCTTTTATTCGAACATTTCCCCGAATTACCGCATTTTCCTTACATGGATTTACCCAAACTGGCATCAGGCAAGCGATTCACGCTGCCGCGCCCTCCCGGTTCGGCAGACGCCTTGCTGCTGGCGCAACTGGCCGTGCGCGAAAAGGCCGATGGCCGCCTGCTGGCCATCGTCACCGCCAACGCCACCGATGGGCAACGACTGATTGAAGAAATGGTATTTTTTGCGCCTGATGTGCGCATTGCCATGTTCCCCGACTGGGAAACCTTACCCTACGATACGTTTTCACCCCACCAGGATTTGATCAGCGAACGACTCGCCACGCTGTGGCGCCTGCACGGCGCTGGCGGCCAGCGAGACCGCGAAACGGCTGCCGACGTCGTGGTGATTCCGGCCACCACGGCGCTCTACCGCCTAGCGCCACCAAGTTTTCTGGCGGGTTACACCTTCGAATTCAAGGTCAAACAGAAGCTGGATGAAGCACGGCTCAAAGCTCAGCTCACACTGGCTGGCTACAGCCATGTGTCGCAGGTCGTCAGCCCCGGCGAATACGCCGTGCGGGGTGGTTTGATTGACCTGTTCCCCATGGGTAGCCAGGTGCCCTTCAGGGTGGACCTGTTTGATGACGAAATTGACAGCATTCGCACGTTTGATCCGGACAGTCAGCGCAGCTTGTACCCGGTGCCCGAGGTCCGGCTTCTACCAGGCCGCGAGTTTCCGATGGACGACGACGCCAGAACCCGGTTTCGCCGCCGCTGGCGCGAGCTGCTCGAGGGCGACCCCACCAAAAGCCGCATTTACAAAGACATCGGCAATGGTGTGGCGACCGGTGGCATTGAGTATTACCTGCCGCTTTTTTTTGAGGAAACCTCCACGGTTTTTGACTACCTTGGCGCGGGCACCGACAACCCGGCCACGCTGGTGCTGCACGGTGATCTGGAGCCCGCGTTTCAGCATTTCTGGCAAGACACGCAAGACCGTTTTCGCATTGCCCAAACCGACCCGGAGCGCCCGGCCCTGGCACCGCAAGCCCTGTTCTTGAGTGCCGAGCAGTTTTATACGCTGGCCAATGCCCATGCCCAACTGGCCATCAAGTCGGCATCGGCTGACACGGGCTACGGCGATATGGAACCCTTGCCGCCCATGGCCGTGGCACGTGGTACCGAAGAACCACTGGCGCTATTGAAGACCTACGCACGCAATACCCAGCACCGCATACTGGTTCTTGCAGAAAGTGACGGGCGACGCGAAAGCCTTCTTGATTTTCTGCGGGCCTCGCAAGTCAACCCGCCAGCATTTGACTCACTGGCAGAGTTTCTGGCCAGTGACGAGAAGCTGGGCATTGCGACTTCGGCGCTGAATGTCGGATTCAGCTGGCTTGACCCGGGCGTGGATTTCGTCACCGAAACCGAGCTCTTTGCCACTGGCCCAACAACCCGGCGGCGCAAGAAGCAGGAGCAGGTGAGCGATGTTGAGGCGCTGATCAAGGACCTGAGCGAGCTCAATCTGGGCGACCCGGTGGTGCATTCGGCGCACGGCATTGGCCGTTACCGGGGGCTGGTGAACATGGCACTTGGGCAAATTCAGGCTGATGGCACGCCAGAAACGCAGGAGTTCCTGCACCTTGAATACGCCGACAAGGCCACGCTGTATGTGCCGGTGAGCCAACTGCAGCTGATTAGCCGTTACACCGGTGTCAGCGCCGACGAAGCGCCTCTGCACCGGTTGGGCTCCGGCCAGTGGGACAAGGCCAAGCGCAAAGCCGCACAGCAGATTCGCGACTCTGCCGCAGAGCTTCTGAACATTTACGCCCGCCGGGCCGCCCGCGAGGGCCATGCGTTTCGCTACTCACCCAATGACTACGAGACCTTTGCAAACGACTTTGGTTTTGAAGAAACACCCGACCAGCACGCTGCCATACATGCCGTCATACAGGACATGATCAGCCCCCGCCCGATGGACCGGCTGGTCTGCGGCGACGTTGGTTTTGGCAAAACCGAAGTGGCGCTGCGCGCGGCCTTCATTGCCATTACCGGCGGCAAACAGGTAGCGTTTCTCGCGCCCACCACGCTGCTCGCGGAGCAGCACTTTCAAACCCTGGTTGACCGCTTTTCCAAATGGCCCGTCAAAATCGCCGAGATGAGCCGCTTTCGCTCCGGCAAGGAGATTACTGCCGCGCTGAAGGGCGTGGCCGACGGCACGGTGGACATTGTGGTGGGTACCCACAAATTGCTGAGCCAGGACACGAATTTCAAAAACCTGGGCCTGCTGATCATCGACGAAGAACATCGCTTTGGGGTGCGCCACAAGGAGGCCATGAAAGCCTTGCGTGCAGAAGTGGACGTGCTCACGCTGACCGCCACGCCAATTCCCCGCACGCTGGGCATGGCACTTGAAGGCCTGCGCGACCTCTCCGTGATTGCCACGGCACCGCAACGCCGCCTGGCCATCAAGACCTTTGTGCGCACCGAGGGCACCGGGGTGATTCGCGAAGCCGTATTGCGCGAGCTCAAGCGGGGCGGCCAGGTCTACTTTCTGCATAACGAGGTCGAAACCATCGAAAACCGGCGCCAGAAGCTTGAAGAGCTGCTGCCGGAAGCGCGTATTGCGGTCGCGCATGGCCAGATGCCCGAGCGCCAGCTGGAAACCGTAATGCGCGACTTTGTGGCGCAGCGTTACAACCTGCTCTTGTGTTCCACCATCATCGAAACCGGCATTGACGTGCCCAATGCCAACACCATCCTGATGAGCCGTGCCGACAAATTCGGCCTGGCCCAATTGCACCAGCTACGGGGTCGCGTGGGGCGCAGCCACCACCAGGCCTATGCCTACCTGATGGTGCCCGACATCGAAGGGCTCACGAAGCAGGCCAACCAGCGCCTGGAAGCCATTCAGCAGATGGAAGAGCTGGGCAGCGGTTTCTACCTGGCCATGCACGATCTGGAAATTCGCGGCGCGGGCGAAGTGCTGGGCGAAAACCAGAGCGGCAACATGCTGGAGGTGGGTTTTCAGCTCTACA
>JAHEBY010000303.1 GCA_024642025.1 Comamonadaceae bacterium
TGCAGGAGCTCTTGCGGGCGATTCGCCGCATCACCCGGGAAGAAGGCTTGTCGGCCATCATCGTGGAGCAGCATCCACAAGCTATTTTGGATATTTCCGATACCGCTGCTGTGCTGGATCGTGGCACGGTTGTGCACTCGGATACCGCGCAAAATTTGCTTGACCAACCTGATGTGCTTGACAAATTATTGGGCGTGGCCCGTTGACATCAAGTCGATATGCTATTAATAGAATAGCACAAAGTATAATAATTACGGGGGCTAAAGCCCTATTTTTCATATATTTAAAGCGTAATTGACAGGCATGCATATTGGGCTCATAGGCTACGGCGAAGTAGGCAAAATTTTTGCTGCCGGCCTTAGTACAAAAACCGGGGTAGCGCGTTGCGCGGCTTGGGATTTGAAGTTTGCCGATGCCAGGCAGCAGTCAGCTGAGCTGGCGCATGCATCCGAGCAAGGCGTTGTAGCCTGTGCGTCGATGCGCGAGTTGTGTGAGTCCAGCAATCTGGTCATTTCGGCCGTAACTGCGTCCAACACGATGGCGGTGGCGACCGAGGCCGCTCCTTTTCTGGCTGCTGGCAGCGTGTTTCTTGACCTCAATTCAGCGTCACCCGGTACCAAGCAGCAGTGTGCAGCGCAGGTGGAGGCGCGCGGCGCGCACTATGTAGAGGCCGGCGTGATGACCTCGGTGCCGCCTTATGGCATCAAGGTGCCGATGTTGCTGGGCGGGCCGCATGCGGGTGTGCTGGCCACTCAGCTAAAGACATGGGGGCTAGACGTGCGGGCCGTTAGCGACAAACTCGGCGTCGCCAGCGCCATCAAGATGTGCCGCAGCGTCATGATCAAGGGTCTGGAGGCGCTGGTTATTGAGAGCTATGCCACGGCCAGGGCATATGGCGTTGAAGACCATGTGCTGCCCACGCTGGCGGAAACATTTCCCAGCATTGATTGGGACAAGCAGGGTGCCTATTTTTTCAGCCGCGTGGTACAGCACGGCAAGCGCCGCGCAGAGGAGATGCGCGAAGCGGCCAACACCGTCAAAGAGGCCGGGTTTGCGCCACTGATGACCACTGCCACAGCCGCAAAGCAGCAATGGGTTGCCGATTTGGCGGCGCAGGGGCTGTTTAAAGACTTGCCCAAAGACGCCAGCTGGCAGGCGTTTGCCGACCGGCTACCCAAAGCCTGAGGATTGGCCTCAGTTGGCCGTTACGCGGCCGGACTGAATCACGGGCTTCCAGCGCGCAATCTCGCGCACAATCAGGCTGCCAAAGGCCTCCGGCGTGGTGGGCGTCGCGATGGCACCTTCATTGTTCAGACGGGTTTTGAGCTCGTTGGACGAGAGCGACTGGTTGATTTGGCTGTTGAGTTTGGCGACGATGTCCTTCGGTGTTCCTGCAGGTGCCACCACCCCGTACCACTGGTCTGCCTCGAAATTCTTGTAGCCCGACTCAGCCACCGTCGGCAGCTCGGGCATTGCGTCCATGCGGGTCGGACTGGATACCGCAAGCGCCCGCAGTTGACCACTGCGGATTTGTCCGATAACGGCCGGAGCGCCGGTAAACAATACCTGAATCTGTCCGCCAATCAGGTCGGTAACCGCGGGCGCCGTGCCACGGTACGGGATGTGCAGCAGCGAGGTTGCGGTCTGCATCTTGAAGTATTCCGTCGCAAGATTGGCGGCGCTGCCGTTGCCGCCCGAGCCGTAGTTCAATTGCCCGGGCCGGGATTTGGCTAGCGCCACAAACTCCTTGAGGTTGTTGGCCTTGACAGACGGGTGGACCACCAGCACGTTGGGAACACGTGCCACCCAGGCCACCGGCGCAAAATCTTTGACCGGATCGTACGGCAGCTTGGGATAGAGCGACGGGTTTACCGCCAGCGTGCCAATGTGACCCATCAGCAGGGTATAGCCGTCCGCCGGCGATTTGGCCACCTTGTCCGCGCCGATGGAGCCGCCTGCGCCGGGCACGTTGTCAATGACGACCGGCTGCCCCCAGGCCTCGGTGAGCTTCTGACCAATTGCGCGGGCAAGAATGTCGGTGGAACCTCCTGGCGTGAAAGGAACCACAAGCCGGATGGCCTTGTTGGGATATGCGCCCGTAGATTGCTGCGCTGCCGCATTTATGGGCAAAAATAGGGCTGTAGCCCCCGTCAGTAATACGCAGGCAGCTATATATTTGGTAGTAATCATTTGCATATCCTCGTTTGTCTCCGTATGGTTTCTCGAAGAGAAAGGTCAATGGCCAAACTGTATCCTTGTAATCGGTGGGTCTATTGGTCAAGTTTTATTCTGATGCTTCGTTAAAACTCATACAAGGAATCGTTATGACGCGAAAGACTGCCGCTGATTTTGACCAGGAATTGCTAATTTTGTTTGATGCCTATGTGCATGGCGTCATAGACCGACGCGGGTTTCTCGACAAGGCGCAAAAGTTTGCTGTAGGCGGTGTCACTGCCGGCATGTTGCTTGCATCGCTAAGCCCGGATTTTGTCGCGGCCCAGGTTGTTCCCAAGGATGACAAACGTATCGTTACGGAGATGGTTGAGTTCGCTTCGCCCAAGGGATCCGGCAAGGTGAAAGGGTACCTGGCGAAACCTGCCAACGCTTCTGGCAAATTGCCGGCCATCCTCGTGGTGCATGAGAACCGAGGGCTCAACCCGCATATTGAAGACATTGCCCGACGACTTGCCCTCGACAATTTTGTGGCGTTTGCCCCCGACGCACTGACGCCGCTCGGCGGTTATCCAGGTGACGAGGACAAGGCGAGGGAGCTGTTTGCGAAACTGGATCAAGCCAAGACCCGTGAGGACTTCATCGCGGCGGCAGGCGTCTTGAAGGCCCGGCCAGAAGCCACCGGCAAAATGGGCGCAGTTGGTTTTTGCTATGGCGGCGGCATCGCGCATATGTTGGCCACCCAGTTGCCGGATTTGAATGCGGCGGTGCCGTTTTACGGCAACCATCCGCCTGCCGAAGACGCGGCCAAGGTCAAGGCGCCGCTGTTGATTCACTTCGCAGGAATGGACGACCGTATCAATTCCGCCTGGCCCGCTTACGAAGCCGCATTGAAGGCCGCAAGCGTCAAGTACACGGCGCACCAATATGCCGGCACGCAGCATGGCTTTAACAACGACACCACGCCAAGGTTTGATGCCGCAGCCGCCAAACTTGCGTGGGAGCGGACGCTGGCGTTCTTCAACCAGAATCTCCGGGCTTAGCCCGCGAGGGGTGGCCGTGTATTGCGTTTAACCAGCGATTCCTCATGGAAGACTGCTGCGGACACTTTGCGCACCAGTTCCAGCATGGCTTGTTGCGTGAGCGTGGTGGTGCGGCCCGCAGCGGTGGCCAGTGCCAGTTGGCTGTGCAGGCGGGGCTCGATGATGGGCCGCATCTGGTAGATTTCGGGCTGATGTGTGGTGGCCAGAGCGTAGCGCGGCAGGATTGCGTAGCCGGCCCCGTCAGCCACCAGATCGAGAATCGCAGAGACACCATCAATCTCCAGGTTGATCAATGGTTTACAACCTATGGCTGCCATCCGGGTTTCAACCAGCATGCGAATAGCGTTCGGTCGGCTGGGAATCACCAGACCGAGCTCGGCTACCTGCGTCAACGTGACTGGTCGCGTCCCAGTGGGCCGGGCGACGTTGGGAGGACGCGGCCCAATCAGGTAAAACTCTTCTTCCATCAGGGGCTGAGTGTCAATCTCGGGGGACGGCTGCGGGTTGTAGAGCACTGCAATATCAAGGCGGCCCGCCAACAGGCTCTCTTGCATCGAAACCGACAATCCCTCGCTTATTGACAGCGCCGCATTCGGCAGTTGCTGGCGGAATTCACGCGTCAATGGCACCGTCAGGCTCTTTGCGACGCTGGGCGGCAGGCCCAATGCCACCCGCCCGGCAAGCGAGCCTCGCACGCGGCCCATGTCTTCGCGGGCGCGTTCGACCTGAT
>JAHEBY010000304.1 GCA_024642025.1 Comamonadaceae bacterium
CTCTACAGCAAGATGCCCTATGACGCGCAGAAGGACTTTGCTCCCATCACGCTGGTGGCAGGCGTACCCAACGTCATGGTGATGGGCGCGGACACGGCGAAGACCCTTGGCATCAACAATGTGCCGGAGTTCATCGCGTATGCAAAGTCGCACCCCGGCAAGCTCAATATGGCGTCCAGCGGCAATGGC
The DNA here is from genome assembly GCA_024642025.1 of Comamonadaceae bacterium. GTDB lineage: Bacteria > Pseudomonadota > Gammaproteobacteria > Burkholderiales > Burkholderiaceae_C > Egaibacter. Next base: position 190 of record JAHEBY010000304.1, read on the forward strand.
ACCTCTATCCACCTGGCGGGCGAGTTGTTTAAGTCCATGACGGGCACCTACATGACGCACATTCCCTACACGGGTTCCGGGCCCGCCCTGCTGTCCCTGGTTTCGGGCAATGTTGATGTGATGTTTGACAACTTGCCGTCGAGCATGGCGCTGATACGCAGTGGAAGGCTCAAGGCGTTTGCTGTGACCAGCGTGCAGCGCTCGGCTGCTCTACCCGAATTGCCGACTGTGGAAGAGGCGGGCCAGCTTAAGGGCTTTGATGCCACCAGCTGGTTTGGCTTGCTGGCGCCCGCTGGCACGCCGGCTGACATCGTGTCCCGAATCCAGCAGGCGGTGGCCAAGGCCTTGAGTGATCCCGCCATCAAGGAAAAAATGTTGGCCCAGGGTGCCATTCCCAGCGGCAACACGCCTGCCGAGTTTGCAAAATTCATTGACGCCGAAATCAGCAAGTGGGCGCCAGTGGTCAAGGCGTCTGGCGCTAAGGTCGATTAGGGCCCGTTGAAGCTGGCCACGAGATCCACAGGTCGCAGGTATCTTGATTTTTCCTGCGCTGCCTCCAACTGGAGTGCATGACCGAACCGATTCACATTGTTTGTCCACGCTGCCATACAACCAACCGAATTCAGTCGGCGCAATTGGGCAGTGCGCCCACGTGCGGCAAGTGTCATGGGCCGCTGTTCGACGCGCATCCGGTCGCGCTGGACGAAGCGGCATTTGACAAGCATGTCAGCCGCAACCAGATTCCGGTACTGGTCGATTTTTGGGCGCCCTGGTGTGGGCCGTGCCGCGCGATGGCGCCCGCTTACGAGAAAGCGGCGGCCCAACTCGAACCTCAGGTGAGGGTGGTCAAGGTCAATACCGAAGAGGCGCAGAACCTGGGGGCGCGGTTCAATATTCGGAGCATTCCCACTTTGGCGCTATTCAAGGGAGGCCGGGAGGTCGCGCGCCAACCTGGCGCCATGACTTCTGCAGCAGACATCGTCCGCTGGACCCAGGCCAACCTGCGCTGACCCACTTGAGTTAACGCCCAGTGCTGAGCGTCGGCTACCACTCAATGGTGGTGGCCGTGTTCGCCGTGAACGTGGCGGTGTTCCAGTTCCTCGGCCGAAGCGGTTCGTACGCCGGTTACGGTAAGGGTCAAGCGAAGCTCGCGTCCAGCCAGCGGGTGGTTGCCATCGACAGTGACGCTATCCCCCTTGACCTGCAAGACCGTGACCACACGGCCGTGCTCGCCCTCGGCGCCCTGGTGCTCGAGTCGCGTGCCCACCTTGGGTGTTTTGGGAAACCTGCTGCGCGCCAGTGTCTGCACGAGCGACTCGTCACGCACGGGAAAGGCCTCTCCCGGCATCAGGGCCAAGGTGGTCTGGTAGCCCGGCATCCTGCCGTCAAGCGCGGTCTCTATCTTGGGTAAAGTGTTCTCGTATCCGCCGTGCAGGTAAACCATTGGTTTGGTACCCTGCTCGATGGGCTTGCCTTTTTCGTCACCAAGGACGTAGCGAAGTGACACGACGGTATCTTTTTCTATTTTCATGTGGATGGGGCTTAATTCAATTGAATGCGTTTAGCACGAGCTGCAAGTAAACTCAGGTTTTCCCGGGCGAAGCGTCGGATTCGTATTGTCCACCAGCCGGAGAGCCATTGCCTTGTGGAAATTGGATCATGATGAATCCCGGAACTATTTTCTTTAAAACAGAGCTCGGTAAAGCCGAAGTGGCGCAGCGCAGCGGTCAGATTTCGCCTGCGCTCAGGCGCATCCTGATCATGGCAGACGGCAAAAGGGCGGTCAACGAACTCCAGGCTCACGCGCGCGCAGGCGAAGTTTTTCCCATTCTGCGGGAGCTGCAGGGGCTTGGGCTGATTGACACGCTGGACGAGACCGCAGTGCTGCCCGCCCCTGCTGCCTCGGGTTTCGTAGTGCTCAGTTCGGGTGAAGAGGCGCGGCCAGCCAATGATCTGGAGGAATTTGCCAAAGTGCGGCAGGCAGCGTCAAGCTTTGTCGAACAAAAGCTCGGATTGGCGTCGGTGCCGATTTGCGTTGCCATTGATCGCTGCCGAAATCCGGCAGAACTTCGCAAGATGCTTCGTGGCGTGGAAATTTTTGTAAGTGACAACTTGAGCGCGGAAGCTGCGCAGCAGTTCGCGCGCCACTTTGGCCGGCTGCTGGTGTAAAAATTGGCAGGTCGCGCGTTTGGATGCGTTTGGAGAGTGTTCACAATAGGCTTGCCCATCGCCATCGCCATTGACAACGCATCTGACAGCCGATCGGCAGGCCAGTCAGTTGAATGACGAGTTATTACACAGAACCCGGAGGTTGAATGCCACAGCTCATCGTCTCAGTCGAAGGTGTCAAGATTAAGAGCGTACCGTTGCACAAAAACCGTACCACGCTCGGCCGAAAGGCGCACAACGACATTGTTCTTGAAAACATGGCAGTCAGTGCTGAACACTGCGCGTTTGAACTTCAGGGATTGATGGATGTTTATGTTGAAGACCTTCGAAGTACCAACGGTACCTATCTGAATGGCAAGATGATCGTGCGACAAAGGCTGCAAGACCAGGATGTGCTGGCTATTGGCAAGTTCCGTATCCAGTACTTGGACGGCTCTCAGGTGGCTGATTCGGAAGGCCATACAACCACGATGAAGCTCGAGCCGCTTGGCTCTTCTGACGCGACCGGTCTGCGCCACGCAAGCTTCCGGTTGCTGTCAGGCTCTTCGGCCGGGCTTGAAGTGCCGGTCGTGAAGGCGGTTACGACATTTGGCAAGACTGATGTGTCGGTTGTTTCGGTATCTCATCGGCGCAACGGTTACTACGTCGCTTTTGTCGATGGCAATCAGCCAGCCAGGGTTAATGGCCAGCAGGTGGGTGAGGAGGCTGTGGCGCTGGCCGACGGCGATGTGCTGGAGCTGGCGGGCACACGCATGCAGTTCATGTTGAAAGAATGATGCCAGTAGGTGCGGTTGTCAGGGTGGAGTTTGCCGCCAGCTTGCGCCGACATGTTGATTGCCCGCCTCAGCAGGTGGCAGCGGGCAGCCTGCGGGTAGTGCTGGAAGAAGCGCTTTTGGCCGCGCCCGCCTTGACGCACTATGTATTTGACGATCAACGCGCCGTTCGCAAGCATGTCGCAGTGTTTTTGAACCGGGAGATGGTGCTCGATCGCGTCAACCTGGATCGCCCTGTGATTCCTGGGGACCATGTGCTCGTAATCCAGGCGCTGACCGGCGGCTAGATCGGTATGGGAGTTGATATGGAGACGTTGTTTGTAGCCACCCGCAAGGGACTTTTCGTGGTGCGAAGCCGGGCTGGGCGGTGGACGATCGAATCCCATTATTTCCCCGGTGAGCCGGTGACGCAATTTCTGCTGGATGAGCGCGATGGGGCCTGGTATGCCGCATTGCGAATGGGCCATTTCGGGGTCAAACTCCGAAAAAGCGTGGATCAGGGGGCCAACTGGGTGGAAGTTGGCTCGCCCGCGTTTCCGTTAAAGCCGCAAAGTGGCAAAGGGGCTGATGACCCCACGCCGTGGAATGTCGACTTGATCTGGGCTTTGACGCCTGGCGGCCCGGATCAGCCAGGAACCTTGTGGGCCGGCTGTATGCCCGCCGGACTATTCAAGTCGATCGACGGTGGTTTGAGCTGGTCGCTGAACGCGCCGCTATGGGAGGACCCGCGGCGCAAGGAATGGTTTGGCGGAGGTAATGATTTTCCGGGCATGCATTCGGTGTTGGTGGATCCACGCGACGCGCAACACCTTA
>JAHEBY010000305.1 GCA_024642025.1 Comamonadaceae bacterium
GGTTTTTGATTCAGTTGCACGCTTTAACGGCTCCATTTCTGCAGAACATGGCATCGGCAGTCTCAAGGTCGACAAACTGGGCCACTACAAGTCGCCCGTTGCGCTGGACATGATGCGGGCTATCAAGCTGGCGCTGGACCCGGCCAATTTGATGAACCCGGGGCGCGTGATCCGGGTCCGATAAAATCAGTGAGCGGCGCCTGCGTCGCTCACAAAAAAACTGCATCAACATGCCTCTAACAGCGCCAATGCCGCACCCAGTCCGCTCCCAGTACGAAGATTTCATGCGCCACGTGGATGCATCGGGCGCCAGCAAGACCGATCGCACCGGAACGGGCACCAAGAGCGTCTTTGGTTACCAGATGCGCTTCGATCTGAATGAGGGCTTTCCGCTGGTTACCACCAAGAAGGTCCACCTCAAATCCATCATTTATGAGCTGTTGTGGTTCCTCAACGGCAGCAGTGACAACAATTGGCTCAAAGAACGTGGTGTGACCATCTGGGACGAGTGGGCCAAGGCCGATGGCGACCTCGGGCCGGTTTACGGTGTGCAGTGGCGCAGTTGGCCTGCGCCAGATGGCCAGCACATCGACCAGATCAGCGAAGTCATCCAGACCCTCAAGACCAATCCCGATTCGCGGCGGATGATCGTGAGCGCCTGGAATGTGGCTGAGCTAAACAAGATGGCGCTGATGCCCTGCCATGCACTGTTTCAATTTTATGTGGCGCCGCCGGTCGTGCCGGGTGAGAAGGCGCGACTGAGTTGCCAGCTGTATCAGCGCAGCGCCGACATTTTTCTGGGCGTGCCGTTCAACATCGCAAGCTACGCACTTTTGACGCACATGGTGGCGCAGCAATGTGACTTGGACGTGGGCGATTTCATCTGGACAGGCGGCGACTGTCACATCTACAGCAATCATCAGGATCAGGTTGCCTTGCAGTTGAGCCGTGCACCCTACCCTTACCCGAAGCTGAACATCAAGCGTCGGCCAGCGTCGATCTTCGAATACGCTTTTGACGACTTTGAAGTGCTGGGCTATGAGTGCCACCCGGGCATCAAGGCGCCCATTGCCGTCTAGCTGCTGGTGATCTCCAACCGCCAACTGCTGGCCCTGGCGGCGCTCACCCTAATGTGGGGCATCAACTGGCCCGTGATGAAGCTCGCACTGCGCGAGCTGTCGCCGGTTTACCTGCGTGCACTTACCATGACCATTGGGGCCACCTGGCTTTTTATGTTTTACAAAATGCGCGGCATTCGCATGCAGCCAACACGGGGCGAATGGCGGGCCATCGTCTTGCTCGCACTGCCCAACATGCTCGGCTGGCATCTTTTCTCCATTCTGGGCGTGCAGGAGCTGGCCTCTGGCCGGGCGGCCATTCTGGGCTTTACGATGCCCATCTGGACCGTGTTGCTTAGTGCTTTCCTCTATGGCGAGCGACTCACGCGTCGCGTCGGCTTTGCAGTGCTGGCAGTGGTTGTCACCATCGGCCTGCTTGTATCGAACGAATTCAGCGCTCTGAGTGGAAGTCCGAAAGGCGTGGTGCTGATGGGGTTTGCAGCGGTTCTCTGGGCGCTGGGCACCTTGATGATGCGGCGCACACACCTGACCCTGCCTGTCGAGGCCGTAACGGTTTGGATGATGCTGCTGGCCGCGCCCTGCCTGTGGCTGATTGCCGCCACTCTTGAGCCGTGGCCGTTCACGTTGGCGCGCGTCGGTGGCTTCAGCCCGAACATGTGGGCAGCGCTCATTTACAGCGTAGTTATCAACTACGGGTTTGCCCAGATCATCTGGTTTGGCATGGCACGCCAGCTGCCACCGGCGACCAGCGCCATGAGCATCATGGCGGTTCCGCTTATTGGCACGATGAGCGCCACGCTGATTGTTGGAGAGTGGCCTTTGTGGCAGGACTATGTCGCCGTGATCTTCGTCATGCTGGCGATTGCGGCAGTCCTGCTCCCAAGTCGAAACCGGATAACATCAAAACCATGAAACTGCATCTCATTTTTGCCCGCTCAAGAAACGGCGTTATAGGGCGCAACGGCACCTTGCCGTGGCACCTGCCAGAAGACATGGCTCACTTTAAGCGCGTCACCGCCGGGTGCCCCGTGATCATGGGCCGCAAGACCTGGGACTCCATTCCGCAGAAATTCCGGCCATTGCCGGGACGCACCAACATTGTGGTTACACGGCAAAAGAATTGGCATGAAAATGGCGCTCAGCCCTCATCTGATATGCGTGATGCGCTACGTTTTTGTGAGCAATTTGAGAACGTGTGGATCATAGGCGGTGCGCAAATCTATGGCCAGGCCGTTGCGCTGGCTGACACGGCTGTTGTCACCGAACTGGATGCAGATTTTGAGGGTGATGCATTGGCACCCGCGTTGGGCCAGCATTGGCATGAGACTGCGAGGCAAAGCCACATCGCCGCCAGTGGCATGCCCTACAGTTTTATCACCTACCACCACGGCAAGCCATGAAATTTGCTACCTGGAACATCAACTCGCTCACAGTGCGGCTGCCGCAAGTTCTGGAATGGCTTGCAAACAACCCGGTAGACGTGCTGGCACTTCAGGAACTCAAGCTGACGGACGACAAGTTCCCGGCCAACGCGTTTACCCAGGCTGGATATTGCGCGCAATGGTTTGGGCAAAAGACTTACAACGGCGTCGCCCTGATTTCCCGATCACCGGCCATAGACGTCGTGAAGAACATCCCGGGTTTTGCAGATGACATGTCGCGGGTCATCAGCGGCACATTTGCCATGCCCGACGGGCAACAGACCGTACGCGTCATTGGTGGTTACTTCCCGAACGGGCAGGAACCCGGCAGCGACAAATTTGAGTACAAGATGAACTGGCTCAAGGGGCTACGCGACTGGGTGCGCGCCGAGATGTCATCCCACCCCAATCTGGTACTGATGGGCGACTACAACATCACCTTTGACGATGACGATGTGTGGGACCCCGTGGCGCTCAAGGATTCCATCCATTGCACTGAGGAGGAACGCTACCACCTTCGTGCCCTCGTCGCCCTCGGCCTGCACGATGCGTTCCGACTGTTTGAGCAACCCCCAAAAAGCTTTAGCTGGTGGGACTACAGAGACGCCGGATTCCGTCGGAACCGCGGCTTGAGAATTGATCACATTTTGATCAGCAACGGGCTCAAGCCACTCGCCAGTGCCTGCGTCATCGACAAGTCACCCAGAAAAAACGAGCGCCCCAGCGACCATGCGCCCGTGGTGTTGACCCTGGGGTGATTTGGCCTCACTCAAGGCCCAGCTCCTGAATTTTCCGGGTAATCGTGTTGCGACCAATACCCAGTTTCTGAGCTGCCTCAATTCGCCGGCCGTGGGTATTTTGCAAGGCAGCATGAATTAGCCTGGACTCGAACCTGCGCGTCAACTCGTCCCACACGGCATGGCCGCCAGTGCCCAATAGAGCGAGCGCCTCGGCTTCCAGATCATGCTCCCACCCCGGAGCCAGGGCGTCCACCGCCGGGCTCGCAGAAACAGACTCAATAACGCCGGGTGAACTCGACGGCTCGGCGCCGTGTGCGGTATGGCTGACATGACCACCATTTGTCCCGCGCGCGGCCAAGTTCGGCTTTTCTGGGGTTGATACCAAGGGCGGCGGTACAGCAGGGGTGAGCTCGCCGATTGCACCTTCCGTTGAATCCAGAATTTCAGGCGGAAGATCTTTGGGTTCGATCAGTTGCGCTGGCGCCATCACGGTAAGCCAATGGCATATATTTTCCAACTGCCGCACATTACCGGGAAAGGCAAACGCACTCAAGAGGGAAACCGCAGCTTCAGAAATCCGCTTGGGCTCGATACCCAGTTGCAGCGCACTAACGCCGAGAAAATGTCGCGTCAGCACGGGTATGTCTTCGCGACGTTCCCTCAGCGCGGGCAACCTGAGACGAATAACGTTGAGC
>JAHEBY010000306.1 GCA_024642025.1 Comamonadaceae bacterium
GCTTGAGTTTGGGCGTGGCAACCGGGTCCATAAAGTCTTCCAGACTCTGGCGCTGCTCGACCTGCGGCAGGTCACCCACCAGCGTGCCGCCCAGCCCGATCAGGAAGCTGGCAAACACAAGCGCCACCAGCCACAGGCCGCGACGAAACCACTTTTCAGACAAACGCAATCCTTTGCTCATGACTTTTCCTTCTGCTTGGTGACTATATTATTAATAGCTATTTGAGTAGTATGGACGGGGGCTAGAGGCCAATTTGGCATCATTTTTACCACCGTTTGCCTTTCCTAAGCATGTTTTTAACCATGTTTTTGTTGTTACAGCCGCAGCGTCACCGGTGGCGCACCCAACCCCGCTTTGGGCAACCACGCAAACACCGAATCCACCGTGACCGAATCGATGCGGTCTGAAAACCGCTTGTCGTTGGGATGGTCGTCAAACGCCACGTTGGCGGCCGTCAAGCGGGCGCCCAGTCGAGTGAGCGGGCCAATGTTGAGCGTGGTGGGCTCGTAGCCCTTGAACTGAAGCCACGCCTGTGCCTGCTGGCGGTTGCGAATGTTGCCCTCCATGGCCGCAGCCAGCGTTTCAATCGCCCACTGGTTGCTTTGCTGGTATGTCTGGCCCCACACATAGCTCACCATGCTGTAGGGCTTGGTGTGCAAGGCGGCGGTGCGCGCATTGTCCAGCAACAGGGCATGCAAGCGGTCTTGCACCTCGCGCGCCGGCACGCTCCAGGCCGCCTCGTAGCGAAACAGGTCATCCAGAAAAAACTCGCCCAGGCCCTGGCGGTACAGCGAGCCCTCGGCCGTGCCACAGGTGTTGAGTTTGTGCGCCACCAGCCATTGGGCGCCGGGCGCTGCAGTCGAGGTTCGGTAGGCAAAACCCAGGTGCGAGTAGCGCAGGCCGTAGCGACTCAGGTCTTGCCCGGCGCGGGCCAGCACCACCACGGTGGTGCCGTTTTTGGTGTGTTCGGCCTCCAGCGCCTTCAGAGTTTGCCCGGCCAGGTTCATGCCTTTTTCAATCGTCTGGGCGGTTGGCGGTTTGGGGGCTTCACAGGATCGGCCAGCCATGGCCTCACCTGGCGTGCAAGCGATGCAAAACGCCAGCGCCATGGTGGCCAGCGTTGTGGATAGGCGAGAAACGTGTTTGTTCAAGGCTACCTCAGAAGGTAATGCGTTCGTTGTGCAAGAGCGCACGGCCCAGTTCGTTGGGAATGAAGGCAATCGCCTCACCCAGCGCTGACAACACCACGCCGCTGCCAATCACGCTCACGGTAACTGCCGCGCCCGCCACGACGGACGCGCCCTGCACGGCCCGGCCAGCAAACTCCACGCTCGCCCGGGCTCCGTCTGACGCACGCTCGAGCACATAGACCGTGCTGCGCGCCGTGCTTTCAACCGCCTTCACCACCAGCACCGTGCCGGCGGTGGAAAGGATCACCGGCGCTGCCACAACTGCGCTGGCCGCGGCACCCGCCACAGTGCTGACGGCAGCGCCAGCTACCACCACCGACGCCACCGGCAACATCGATGCCGCAACTGATATTTCGCTTTGCGCATAGGCATTTTGGCTTGCAGCCCCCGTAAGTATTGCACTTATAGCTACTATTATTGTAGCAATTGATTTTTTGAGAACACTGGTCTGCGGGGACAACCTGGTCATGATGATCTCCATATGCGATAGGTTGATTACTTCTGCTCGGCAGCCAGCTCGCGGCGGGCTTCCAGGCGGGCGGCAAGGCGCGCATCGGTCAGGTCGGCTTCATGCCGGTCGCGCAGGGTTTTGGCCAGCGTGAACGTGGTGGTGATCAGATACAACCAGCTCACCAGCAGGAAGGCCTTGTAGGTTTCGTTCAGGTTCATGCGCCACAGGCCCCAGGCCGTGAGCGATATGGCGATACCGAATGCGCTGTAAACCACGGTGCGCCACATCGGCGTGTCCACCCGCTTGTGCTGGTTGTCGCGCACAAACTTGGCTAGAAAGAACGCCGTGGACAGACAGAAGATGTAACCCATCACCATGAAGGCGCGGTCCAGATCCTGCCCCGGCAGGTAAGCCAGGCCCGTGCCACATAGAAACGCGGCAATGCCAAATGAAATCCACACCTGAAGCTGCCAGGCTTTGGTGTCGCGTTGAACAGGTGCGATGGTGGCCGAGATGGCGGAAATTTGCTGCATGTTGTCCTCTTTGAGGCGGTTGTTGAACATGCGGCGGAGTTTGCCGGGTTGGCTTGAATTTTGGGTTGATTATTGTTCTTATTGTTTTAAATGGTACTTATAGTATCTATTTTTAATACTTTTTATCAGCAAGAGCTTCAGCCCGAGCGCCAGGGCTGAATTGGGTGAGCGGCGGCCACCCTCGTCTGCCAGAGTATGAAAACTGGCGCACCCAAGATCTCCAGCAATGTGAAGCCAATGAACGGCAAGGGTGGCGCGCCGACCAAAACCATCGACAGCAGCCTGCCCAATCCGCCGACAAAGATCATCATCCATATGGCGCGGAAAAAGATCGTCTCACGCTCAATGCGGGGAATCAGCACGAACAAAGACAAACCAAGGGCCAACCACAGTCCGCCAAAGAAGCGCAAATTGCTGTCCAGCAAGGCGTTCACTGGAAGGCCTGCACCTGAATAGATAGGGTCGCCAAGACCCATCAAGGTGAGCACGCCCGTGGCCACCGGGATGACGCCCAGCAACCCCATCGAGACCTGCAACGACCTGCGACTCATGCGAGTGCCATTCCAATGGCATACAGGACGCAGGCCAGCGCGACGCCTCGGAAAGGAATGCGGAAGAAGTAACGCCACGACAAGACCAGATAGGCCAGCAAAACGGCCATGCCCAGCCCGGACAGGAAGCGCGAGCCAGCCAGCACTTCTGGGCGCCACATGGCGAGATAGCCATACAGCAGGGCGAACGCAATAATGCCCAGACTGTGGCTTGCATTGAAGCCCTTGGTTGCGCGCCACACCGTGGTCTGCCGCGTGATGACCGGATGTGTCCGCTCCATGGCCGCGCGCACGGCCGGGTCCCGGGGGTCGAGCTTGTTCCCCCAATAGGTGTAGAGCAGATGGATGGAGCCTAAGGCGCCCAGGACCACAGCGCTCGCGGCAATCAGCAGGTTGGCAATATTCATGACGGTTAACGAAATGAGGTTGGGTTGAATATCTTCCCATCTTTACAGGAGAAAGATGACGCATTGTCGGCACACATCCTTTCCGTGTCAAGATGGCGAAATGACAACATTGCGCAAAGCCACAAAAGCGGTCCGGAAAACACCTCGGGCGGCGAAACCTCCGGCAAGTCCGTATCACCACGGGAACCTTCGAGCCCACCTGCTTGAAGCCGCAGAGGCCGTAATGGCGCGCGAAGCCCAGCCGCTTACGCTGCGCGAAGTGGCCAGGGTCGCAGGTGTCTCGCACGGAGCGCCGTACCACCACTTTGCGAGCCTGAATGACCTGCTTGCAGCTGTAGCACAGCATGGTTTCGAGATTTTGGGAGAGTCCATGAAGGTGGCGGTGGCGGCGCCTGACTCGCGCGAGCGACTGCGCCGGGTGTCACAGGCCTATGTGGATTGCGCGCTGGCCCATCCAGCCCGGTTCCGCCTGATGTTCGGCCCCATGCTGGCCAGCAAGGACCAGCACCCGTCGCTAAAAGCGGCCGCCCAACGCGCCTTCGGTTTCGTATTGGCTGCGGCAAACGCGCACGACTCGGCACATGGTGCGGAGCTGGCCCTGGCAGGCTGGAGCATGGCACATGGCCTTAGCCATCTGCTGATCGACGGCGCATTTGAAGGCCTGCCTTTGAAGAGCTTGTCTCCGGACACCTTGGCGCGTACGCTGAGCGAACGCATGTTCGGGTGACGCTGTGCGTGGTCAAACAGGTTTTGCCATGTGAACGACGATTGAGTCGCCATATGGCTCGCGACTCG
>JAHEBY010000307.1 GCA_024642025.1 Comamonadaceae bacterium
TCGACCGGACCATGCCAATGGCGGACATCAAAGCCGCCTATGCCCACATGGGATCGCGTGGCGTAATGGGCAAACTGGTGATGGTGAACTGAAAGGGTTCGGCTGCGCTACAGATTGGCGCGGGCAGCGCGCTTGACTCAGGACCGCAAGGCCACCGGGGCCGTTTGAGCGAAAAATTCTTCCTGAATCGTGACCGCCTCGGCCCATAGCGCCCAGGCCGTTTCAGGGTCGTCCTCAATGACGTGGGGAGCCGGGATGGCATCGCCAATCACGTAGGCGTCGTTGCGGGCACGCGTGTTGGTGCGGGACGGTACAACCCGGGATGCGAAATTCCTGAACAAGTTTGCCATGATGCCCCTTTGCAGAACGCCTGCCTTGACGATAGCGAACAACTCGCTAAATTGCCAATGGCCTTGGAGTTCATATCGGCACTAATTAACAGAACTCGAGGAAGAATTTCGCGGCTGTGGTGATATGCCCACCGCGGGCGCAGATCGGTCGAAGGGTACGACTCCAAAAGCAAAACAGGAAATTTGATGGTATAGAAATGAATACCAGCCCCCGTCAACTATGGGCAGACAACTACCGAAAAGATAGCAAAGAATCCAGTTCTTACGGGGGCATCGATTTCAGTGCCCTCACCATTGAAAAAGCCCGCTGCCAAGTTAGCAGCGGGCTTTCGTTTATTCGACTGGGGTGGCTGATGGGGCTCGAACCCACGACAACAGGAATCACAATCCTGGACTCTACCAACTGAGCTACAGCCACCGTTCTGCGAATTATAGCGGGTGCGCTCGCTAATTCACAGGTGCAGTGGACGGCGCCGCACTGCCGGGAGTCGGGCTCGCAACTTTGATCTGCGCCTTGAAGCGCTCCTTGAGCAGCTCGTAATAGGCTGCATTTTCGGCATTCACCCAGGCTTGCGCATATTGGGTCTGCGCCTGTTTGGCCAGAGCGACATCCACCGTGCCCTTGGGGGCAAGCTTGTTGATTCGGGCCACGGTGTAGCCCTGTTGCCCCAAATCCACGCCCACAAAGGCCGGCGCTTTGGCCAGATCAGCGCGCAAAACGGCCGCCAGAACAGGTTGTTGAAGGCCCTCGGGTTTGTCGCGCGATACGACCAGCGCTGGGCCCATCTGAGCGGTATCCGGTGCAGCCTTCCATGCCGCGAGTTTGTCTTCGCCCTCTTTCTTTGCCATTTCGGCGCTGCGCTGGGCTACGAGCCGCTCGCGAACGGCGGCACGCACATCGGCAAACGGCAGGGTTTGGGCAGGTGTGTATTGGGTGATGCGGCCCGAAATCAGCTGGTTGGACCCAAGGTCGACCGCTTCGGTGTTGCGCTTCTTGTCACGTGAATCCTGCGAAAACAGCGCCGAGAGGAACTTCGCATTGGCCAGCGGGCCTTTCACATCGGCAGACGGCGCACGCACAACCTTGGCCGAAGTCTTGATATCGAGCTTCAGCTTTTCGGCGATCGGCTTGAACGTGTCAGACTGCTCGTAAACGCCATTGGTAAACGCCTCGGCCGCTTCGGCATATCGGGTAGTTGCCTGCTGGGTTTTCAGGTCTGACTCGATGCTGGCCTTGAGTTCGTCCAGTGACTTTTGTTTGGGCGCCTTGATGTCCACCAGCTTGATGATGTGAAAGCCAAAATCTGACTCCACCACATTGCTGATGTCACCCTTCTTCATGGCAAAGGCGGCGTCTTCAAACGGCTTCACCATCGCTCCGCGAGAGAAAAAACCCAGGTCGCCGCCAGAAGGCGCAGAGCCGGGGTCTTGCGAATTCTTGGTGGCCACTTCGGCGAAGCTCTCGGGCACCTTGCGCACAGCCGCCAGCAATTCGGTGGCGCGAGCCTTGGCTCTTTCGCGATCTGCGGCGGGCGCAGTTTTGGGGGCTGTGATCAATATGTGGCTGGCCTGGCGCTCTTCAGTACCGCTCAAGCGGGCAACGTTTTGGTCGTAATAGGCCTTGATATCCTGCTCGCTGACGGTGATGTTTTTCTTTACCGCATCCATGTCAAGCATCACGTACTCAATGGCGGCTGACTCGGGAGCCTGAAACAGGTTCTGATGGTCTTTGTAATATGCCTCCAGCTCGGCATCGGTGGGTGTCACCTTCGCAGCGAAGTCGGTCGACAAAAAGCGGGCAATCTGGATCTCACGCTTCTCCAGGAAGGCGTTCAATGTGACATCTGCCAAAGCGGCTGGTGCGAAACCGGTGTCGACAATGCCCTGTTCGACCTGCCGTATCGACAAGTTATTTCTGACGCCCGCTTCAAAGCCCTCTGGTGTCAACCCCTGACTTGCCGCGAGCTGGCGGTAGCGGTCCATATCCAATGTGCCATCGGCACGGCGCAACGACGCAATGGCGGGCTCTTGCCGCAAGGCCTGGGCCAGGCGGCCATCTGAGGTGACCAGGCGGGATTTTTCTGACGCTTGTCGCAGAACCTGCTCGCGCACCAGCCGCTCCAGCGTGGCATAGCGCGCCTCAGGCGAATCGAGCAAGGCTGGCGGCAGATTGGGGTTGGCATCGCGAATTCTGCGGACCTCGTTCTGGTGCGCGAAGTCCCACTCAGCCTGGGTAATGTCATGGCCACCCACGGATCCCACCTTGGCACCGGCCTCGCCCTTCTGACCATAGCCATTGACACCCACGAGGACGAACGCCGGAATGATCAGCAAGAACATCATGAACATCAGCATCTTTGTGTGCTTGCGAACCAAATCAAACATTCAGAAACTCTCCATCGAAAAAACAAAAAGGCGAACAACTTGTTCGCCTTTGCTGGGTTGGTGGGTGATGACGGGCTCGAACCGCCGACCTACGCCTTGTAAGGGCGCCGCTCTACCAACTGAGCTAATCACCCCGCCTGAAACCTGAAACAGGCCATCGCGGATCAGTTCAACGCATCCTTCAATGCCTTGCCCGGACGAAACTTTGGAACCTTGGCTGCCTTGATTTTAATCGCAGCGCCGGTACGCGGGTTACGGCCCGTACGGGCTGCGCGCTTGCCCACAGCAAAAGTACCAAAACCCACCAGGGAAACGGAGCCCCCCTTTTTCAGCGTGGTCTTGACGGCGCCTATCGTTGACTCCAGTGCGCGCGTGGCAGCTGCCTTGGAAATGTCAGCGTGCTTTGCAATGTGCTCGATCAGTTCGGTTTTGTTCACAAATAACCCCTTGTATGGAAGCGGATTGAATCAGCTTGTCTCTCAAAAATTTTTATGTCCCACAGTCCAACTGCTCGCGAACGAGACAGGCAAGGTTTTGGGGGACGTCGATTGCAGCGGTTTAAGCAGCCTGCCCATTAAAGCCACAGACTTTTGTTGTGTCAACAAGGCAAGCGGTTTTATAACGGTGCGGGCCGTGATTTTAGACCGATTCCCATCATCACTCGCCCAGATTTGGAGAAATTGGCATTCTCAAGCCTCAATGGCCCCATCCTGACCGTGTAACGTTGTTGGCAAAACGTTCACCGCAACGCCTGCGCCACGGCTCGGCCCACATCACCTGTTTTGCCGGTGCCACCCAGGTCGGGCGTGCGGGGCGCGCCGCTGTCGGGCTGAAGCACCGCCTCAATCGCATGCAACACCGCATCATGCGCATCCTTGTAGCCCAAGTGCTCCAGCATCATGGCGCCGCACCAAATTTGACCGATCGGATTGGCGACGGCCTTGCCATAAATATCTGGCGCAGAGCCGTGCACCGGTTCAAAAAGTGAAGGAAATTTGCGGTCCGGGTTCAAATTGGCGCTAGGCGCAATACCAATCGTGCCGGTGCACGCCGGGCCAAGGTCGCTCAAGATATCGCCGAACAGGTTGCTTGCCACGACCACATCAAAAAAATCGGGCCGCTGCACAAAATGAGCCGTCAGGATGTCGATGTGAAATTTATCGAGACGAATAGACGGAT
>JAHEBY010000308.1 GCA_024642025.1 Comamonadaceae bacterium
GTGCAGGTATTTGTCAAACTCGGCAACAACCTCACGTGGCTTCAGCCGTTTTCCGTCCGCTGAAATGCCTTCCACCCAGCCAGCCATCATGTGTAGAAGGCTCAGGTCCTTCTCGATCGCAGGCAACATGCCGGGCCGCAACACCTTCACAGCCACCGGCAGCTCGCGTCCGGCACGGTCTTTCAATACGGCAAAGTGGACTTGAGCGATCGATGCACTGGCAACAGGTGTCTGCTCAAACGACAAGAATAGTTCGCTGACCGGCTTTCGCAATGCTTTCTCTATCGTGGCCACAGCCACAGCCGAAGAAAACGGTGGTACCCGATCCTGCAAGCGCGCAAGTTCGTCAGCGATGTCAATCGGCATCAAGTCCCGCCGGGTCGACAAAACCTGACCAAATTTGACAAAGATCGGGCCCAGGCGCTCCAGCGCTTCACGCAGGCGCTGGCCGCGCGGAGCCTTCAAATTACGGCCCAGAGAAACAATTCGAGCCAGCAGTCGCAACCATGGTTTTTGAAAGCTGGTCAGTACCAGCTCATCAAGCCCATAGCGCAGGAAGATCCAGACGATATAAATGCCCCGGAAAAGTCGCGTCATTTCTTTTGACCGTCCAAAAACTCCTTCAGCGCCTGGACCGCCCGGCTCGCTGCCTGCGCTGCAAAATGCGCCGGCCCGTCTCCGACAATCTTCGAGAGGTCTTCTTCAACATCCCAACGCACGTGGTCGACAAGCCAGTTCACTTCTGCTGCAAGCTGGACATCTCCTTCAATCCGCACTGAAGGTTTGTCGCCACGAGCAAGCGCCTGAACCAGCGACACGGCTGAAGCTTCAGTAATGGCTAGCGTCAAATCAGGCCTGACAAGAGGGTCGGCTCGGTCAAAAAGACCCGCAGGGGTAATCACCAATAACAGGTCAAACTTTTGCCAGGTGACCCGAACCGTGCTGCCTTTTTGCCGCATCAAGCGTCGGGTCGCCTCGGGCTCCTGCAACAAGATGTGATTGAGCAACAGCACAATTCGCCTTTGTGCCTCGTCCACAGCCCATTGTGGCGGCTCAATGTTGGGCTTCAGTTGGGTCAAAATTTCTTCGACCCGGGAAAATGGGGACTGTGTTGCCATAGCCGCCAATTATCCCCAGCTTTGCGGGGCGGGCGACAACACAGCGCCTGCAGTCTGCGCCGCGCCAGGTTTATTGCAGCGCCTGCACGCCCGCGACCAACCAGCCGCTTGAGCCATTTTTGGGTTTGGTCATATTCCAGACTTCCCGAAATGGATTGGGACTGGAGGATGGTTCCTCGCGAATCATGCCGGCAAATTCCACACTGGCCATATAGCTGTCGCCGAGATCTTCGATGCCCAAAAGCTTGGCGTCCACCACCACCACATCGGTCTGATTCATCGGCCTTCCAGAGTGTATCTCCCGCTCCGACAGCTGCGACTGGATCTCTTTCAGCATGTCGTCGGTCATCATGGCGCGCAGTGACTGCATGTCCGCCTTGTCCCATGCCGCCTGGAGGGTGACGAAGTTACTCCGCGCCGCGCTGACGAAACCCTGAACATCAAAGCCTTCCGGGATGCC
This sequence comes from Comamonadaceae bacterium, assembly GCA_024642025.1. GTDB lineage: Bacteria > Pseudomonadota > Gammaproteobacteria > Burkholderiales > Burkholderiaceae_C > Egaibacter. The sequence continues at coordinate 1,579 of JAHEBY010000308.1, forward strand.
CCAAGTCTGCGAACCGGACAACGCCGATCCAATCATTGAGCCCGCAGCACCGTTGCCCCCAGAGTCGGGCAACATATTTCCGCGCTCCCACGGCCGTGCAGACGCGTCATTCCCCACATTTTCCGGTCGATATCTTTTCGTGTCGGTCACTGGTGCGCCCGCTCCGCCAGCCCCCTGAAACGCAAACGGGGCCCCACCCTCACCGGCGGTCGGCTTGCTGCGTCGCATCAAGCGCGCCACCACCACCATGACGATCGTTGCCAGTAAAGCAATGAGGATGATCTGACCGAAAGCTTCGCCCAGGCCCAGCGAACTGGCCAGCCACGCCAAACCGAGACCCGCCGCAATGCCACCCAGCATGGCGCCCCAGGGGCGTTTGGGTGCCACGTTGGCGGCGTTGGTCGGGTTTGCTGCCGGCGCCCGGGGAGCCGGCTGCGCGGCTTCGCGCTGCGTCACGTTGTTGGACTGTTTGCCAAATGATCTTCCCCCACCAAAACGGCGGGCGGCCTCTACATCCAGGCTTGCAACAACCATCAACAACGCGAACACTACTGACCAGAATTTCATGACATCTCCAAACGCGGCCTTCGCCTTCAACACTTGATTCCAACGTGCAAGGCTACAACACCTCCGGTCAAGTTGTGGTAATCCACATGCCCAAAGCCATTATTTTTCATGAGGCCTTTGAGCTCTTCTTGTCCGGGGTGCATGCGAATGGACTCGGCAAGGTAGCGGTAACTGGCGTCATCTCCTGCCACCAGCTTGCCCAAACGGGGAAGCACTTTGAACGAATACCAGTCGTAAGCCTTCTCAAGTGGTTTGGCCACTTTGGAAAACTCCAGCACCAGCAACCGCCCACCTGGTTTCAGCACCCGGTACATTTCTGAAATCGCGGCGTCCTTGTGCGTCATGTTGCGCAGGCCAAAGGCAACACTGACAACTTCAAAATAATCGTTGGGGAAAGGCAGCTTTTCTGCATCGCACACAACGGTGGGTAGCGCCACGCCAGCATCAACCAGGCGATCCCGCCCTGTACGAAGCATGGCTTCGTTAATATCGGTATGCACAACCTGGCCAGTCTTGCCAACAGCTCGGGCAAACGCCAATGCAAGATCGCCAGTACCCCCTGCAATATCCAGAACGCGATTGCCCTCGCGGATGTCCGCTACGCGCACCGTGTAGGCCTTCCAGATGCGATGCAAACCCGCGGACATCAGGTCGTTCATCAGGTCGTACTTGGTGGCAACCGAGTCAAACACACCGCGCACGCGGCGCGCTTTGTCAGCCTCGTCAACCGTCTCAAAACCAAAGTGAGTTGATGACATGCCTCAATGACTCGCGCATCCATGGGCGGCTGGGGCGACCATGGGAGCGTCTCGGTCAACTCCCGCCGCCAAAAGCCGCCCGGCATATTCTTCCCACAGCTTGTCCTGCCGCGAGCCCAAAAAGTAAAGATAGTCCCACGAGAAAATACCCGTGTCATGCCCATCGGAAAAGCTTGGCTGCACCGCATAGTTGCCAACTGCCTCCAGTGAGGTGAGATCAACCTGCCGTTTGCCGGTCTGAAGCACCTCCTGGCCGGGTCCGTGGCCCTGAACTTCGGCCGAGGGCGAATAGATGCGCATCAGTTCAAATGGAATTCGAAACTCCGCGCCATCCGAAAAACTGACCTCCAGCACGCGGGAATGGTTGTGAACGACCAATGATTGAGGCGTTGGTGCGCCGGGTTTCAAGCCTGCCATGTGTTTTCCTGAATATGTGTCCTGAAGTTGAAAGCGCGCCGGTGGCCGTCAGCTCGCCTTAGACCAGCACGCGCTCAATACCACCCGCATTTACAGTTTCCACGTAGGTCGGCATCCACTGCTCACCCAATATCTTGTTGGCCATTTCCACCACAATATAGTCGGCCTCCAGAAGCCCGTTTTGAAGGTCGTTGCCATAGCGGCTCAGGCCTTGCAGACAACTTGGGCAAGAGGTCAGTATTTTGACCGGCCCTTTTGCGTCTACCGCGCCAGTCTGGCGCAGGGCCGCCTCGTCGACCAGCAGCTGCCCTTCCTTGCGAAAACGGACCTGGGTGGAGATATCTGGCCGGGTCACGCCCAGCGTGCCGCTTTCGCCACAGCAACGCTTGCTTTCAAGCACAGCGTCGGGGTTGGAACCGCCCACCAGCGCCCTCACGGTCTTCAGAGGCTCCTGCAGTTTCATGGGGCTGTGGCAGGGGTCGTGGTAAAGATAACCTCCGGCCCCCGCGAGCGTGATTCCTTTTTCCAGCAGGTATTCGTGAATATCGACAATCCGGCAGCCCGGAAATATCTTGTCGAATT
>JAHEBY010000309.1 GCA_024642025.1 Comamonadaceae bacterium
GCTGCTGTTTGATCGCCTGGGTGTGCCGCGCGATAGCGGGGCAGGGCAGTCGCTCCTGGTGGTGGGTGCGGCGGGTGGCGTCGGGTCCATCCTCGTGCAACTGGCGCGCAAGCTGACCAAGCTAAACGTGATTGGGACCGCGTCGCGTGCCGACACGGTGCAGTGGGTCAAAGACTTGGGGGCGCATGAGGTGATTGATCACACCAAACCCATCGCTGCCGAACTTAAACGTATCGGTGTGCCGCAAGTGGAGTACATCGCCAGCCTGACCCACACCGACGCGCACTACGCGCAGCTGGTCGAAGCCATTGCGCCCCAAGGGCGCTTGGGATTGATTGACGACCCGGCCACGCTGGACGCCATCCCGCTCAAACGCAAGGCTGCCTCGCTGCACTGGGAGTTCATGTTCACCCGGTCCATGTTTGAGACCCCTGACATGATTCGCCAGCATGAGTTGCTGGACGAAGTGGCCAGGCTGGTCGATTCCGGCGTGTTGCGCACCACTTTGGGCGAAAACTTCGGCCCCATCAACGCCGCCAACCTCAAGCGGGCGCATGCATTTCTGGAAACGGGGCGCGCCAAAGGGAAGGTTGTGCTGGAGGGATTTTAGGGGGTGAAATTGGACCTTAGCCCCCATGGATATTATCTAAGTAGCTATATATACGATAGCTATGGACTGCATCGTGGCTCAGCCTGGACCTTGGTTTACCCTGTACCCGACTGAATCACTCGACTTTTGATATACTTGAACTAATTGGTCAGGAACTACTCCATCTGAGGACCCGAAAAGTTCACTGGTAGAAAAAGTTCACTGGCAAACCAGCCAACCCAATTAAAGGAGTTTGCGATGCGTCTCACAACCAAAGGCCGTTTTGCGGTCACCGCGATGATTGACCTCGGCTTGCGCCAAAGCAGCGGCCCAGTCACGCTGGCGGCCATCAGCCAGCGCCAGCAAATTTCCCTTTCCTATCTGGAGCAGCTGTTTGGCAAGTTGCGCCGCAACGACCTGGTGGAATCCACCCGTGGTCCCGGTGGCGGTTACACGCTGGCCCGCAAGGCGTCAGACATCACCATTACCGACATCATTGTGTCGGTGGATGAGCCGCTGGACGCCACGCAGTGCAGTGGCAAGGAAAACTGCCTGGGCGATGGCGCCCGCTGCATGACGCACGACCTTTGGGCCTCGCTGAACGAGCGCATGGTGGCGTTTCTGGACTCGGTCACGCTGCAAAAGCTGGTGGACGATCAGTTGGCCAAGGGTTTGCAGGTAGACGACAAGCCCAACGTCAAACGGGCCATTTCGGCCATGCCGGTCGCCAAGCCGATTCGCATCAACGCGCCAAATTCGGTGTTTGCGCTGGGCAACGCGTTCAACAAGTCTTGAGTCGAATTCCAGAAGAGCAAGTTATGGATACCACCCCACACTTCCCCATTTACATGGACTACAGCGCCACCAACCCCTGCGATGAGCGGGTGGTGGATGCCATGATCCCCTGGTTGCGCGAGCACTTTGGCAATCCGGCGTCGCGTAGCCACGCCTGGGGGTGGGAAGCCGAAGCGGCAGTCGAGAAAGCACGCGAGCATGTCGCCGCGCTGATTGGCGCCGACCCCCGCGAAATCGTCTGGACCAGCGGCGCCACCGAGTCCAACAACTTGGCGCTCAAGGGTGCTGCGGGCTTTTACAAAACCAAAGGCAAACACATCATCACCGTCAAAACCGAGCACAAGGCCGTGTTGGACACTTGCCGAGAGCTGGAGCGCCAGGGTTTTGATGTGACCTATCTGGACGTACAGGCCGATGGCCTGGTGGATCTGGAGGCTTTCAAAGCCGCTATCCGGCCCGACACCATCCTGGCCAGCGTCATGTTTGTGAACAACGAAATCGGTGTCATTCAGGACATTGCCGCCATTGGCACCATCTGCCGCGAAAAAGGCGTGATCTTCCATGTGGACGCGGCGCAGGCCACGGGCCGCGTGGAGTTCAACCTGGCCGATCTGCCGGTTGACCTGATGAGCCTCACCGCCCACAAAACCTATGGTCCCAAGGGCATTGGCGCGCTGTTTGTGCGGCGCAAGCCCCGCGTGCGCATCGAGGCGCAAATGCACGGCGGTGGCCACGAGCGCGGCATGCGCTCGGGCACGTTGCCCACGCACCAGATCGTGGGCATGGGCGAGGCCTATCGCATCGCAAAAGTAGAAATGCGCGCCGAAAACCAGCGCATTCAGGCACTGCATGACCGCATGCTGGCTGGGCTCAAAGATGTTGAGCAGGTCTTCATTAACGGCCATGAAACACGCCGGGTGCCGCACAACCTGAACATGAGTTTCAATTATGTGGAAGGCGAGTCGCTCATCATGGGCATCAAGGGCCTGGCGGTATCCAGCGGCTCTGCTTGCACGTCGGCCTCGCTCGAGCCCAGCTATGTGCTGCGGGCTTTGGGCCGTAGCGACGAACTGGCCCATAGCAGCCTGCGCATGACGATCGGCCGCTGGACCACCGAGGCCGACATCGATTACGCGGTGGACACCATCAAGAAGAACGTAGCCAAGCTGCGCGATTTGAGCCCGCTCTGGGAGATGTACCAGGACGGCGTGGATATTTCAGCCATTCAATGGGCTGCACACTGACAGGAGAACACCATGGCTTACTCAGAAAAAGTTGTTGATCACTATGAAAACCCCCGCAACGTCGGCAGCTTTGAAAAAGGCGACGACACCGTGGGCACCGGCATGGTCGGCGCTCCGGCTTGCGGCGACGTGATGAAGCTGCAGATCAAGGTCAACCCGCAAACCGGGGTGATTGAAGACGCGCGTTTCAAAACCTACGGTTGTGGCTCGGCCATTGCGTCCAGCTCACTCGTGACCGAATGGGTCAAGGGCAAGACGCTGGATCAGGCCGCAGCGCTCAAAAACAGCGAAATCGCCGAAGAGCTGGCTTTGCCGCCCGTCAAGATTCACTGCTCAATATTGGCCGAAGACGCCATCAAGGCAGCCGTGGACGACTACAAGAAAAAACATCTGATACCTGCTGCTGCCTGATATGTCCATTTCCCTGACAGAAGCCGCTGCCCGGCATGTGAACCGCTACCTTGCCAAGCGTGGCAAGGGTGTGGGTGTGCGTCTGGGCGTCAAGACTACGGGCTGCTCGGGGCTGGCGTACACCATCGAATATGTGGACGAGTTCTCGCCTGAAGATTCGCAGTTTGAGGGCCACGGCGTCAAGCTGGTGGTCGACCCCAAGAGCCTGGCCTATCTGGACGGCACGCAGCTCGATTTTGTGCGTGAAGGCTTGAACGAAGGTTTCCGGTTCAACAACCCCAACGAGCGCGACAAATGTGGCTGCGGTGAATCGTTCCGCGTGTGAATCTTCAGTCCAGCGATTTCGAGCTTTTTAACGTCCCGGAACAGTTTTCACAGGACCGCGCGGCGCTGGATGCCCGCTGGAAAGACTTGCAGCGTGAGGCCCACCCCGATAAATTCATGGCACAGGGCACCGCCGCACAACGGGTGGCGATGCAGTGGTCGGTGCGCATCAACGAGGCCTATCAGCGCCTGAAAGATCCGCTCAAGCGGGCCGCTTATTTGTGTGAGCGCCATGGCGCGCCGGTAAACGCCGAAAACAACACCGCCATGCCGCCCGAGTTTCTGATGCAGCAAATGACCTGGCGCGAAGCAGCGGACGATGCCGAATCGGTCGACGATATGAATAAAATCCTCTATGAGGCCTCGTCCAGCAAGCGCGAGGCGCTACAAAGTTGTGAGCGTTTGCTGGATGCCGAGCACGACTACCCAAAAGCCGTCGCCCAAATTCGCGCCATGATGTTCATCGACAAATTTATGAGCGACCTGCAAGACCGTGTCGAGCAAATGGAACTGACGGGCAAGGGACAA
>JAHEBY010000019.1 GCA_024642025.1 Comamonadaceae bacterium
GCGGTGCAATCATGTTAGCTATCGTTGTAGTAGCCGTCTTTGAGCTATCGGCAAGGGCTAACAGTGGTTTAGCCTCTTTATTGAGGCGTTGCACGTGCCGGGTGATGCCATCAAAAGCCTCTTTGTCAATCACCGGCCCGAGATCGGTTGCAAGGTTGGCTGGGTCACCGGCCACCAGCTCGGCAGCGCCACCCCGGATCATCTCGATGACGTGGTCGGCAATCTCGGCATGCACGCACAACAGGCGAAGTGCCGAGCAGCGCTGCCCGGCACTTCTGAATGCAGACTGCATCACGGCATCGCACACCTGTTCGGGCAGCGCGGTGCTGTCCACCACCATGGCATTGATACCGCCGGTTTCTGCAATCAGTGGCACGATGGCGCCTTCTTTGGCGGCCAGCGCCCGGTTGATGATCTTCGCAACCTGCGTGGAGCCGGTAAACACCACACCGGCCACACCGGGCGCCGCCACCAGCGCTGCACCCACCGTTTCACCTGGCCCGTGCAAGAGCTGCAAGGCGCCTTCGGGCACGCCAGCGGCATGCAAGAGTTTCACAGCCTCCAGCGCCACGCCAGGCGTTTGCTCCGCTGGTTTGGCCAGCACCGTGTTGCCAGTGGCCAGCGCCGCGGCAACTTGGCCCGCAAAAATCGCCAGCGGAAAATTCCAGGGGCTGATGCACACCCATGGGCCGCGGGCGATCAGGCGCAGTTCGTTGGTCTCCCCGGTCGGGCCGGGCATGGCTACCGGCGCCATGATGCGCTCGGCCTCGTTGGCGTAATAGCGCAAAAAGTCGACCGCCTCGCGCACTTCGCTAATGGCATCGACCCAGGTCTTGAATGCCTCTTTGACCAGCAGCGCGCAGAAGCGCGGCATCTGCTTTTCCATGGCGTCGGCCGCCCGACGCAGCACGGCCGCACGTTCCGAAACCGGCGCTTTGCTCCATTTTTTATAGCTGTTTAGGCTTATTGCAATGGGGCTGGATGGCGATTTGGCATCAACCATCGGCATCACAGGCATTTCAGGTACGAAGGGCACCTGCACCGACTGGTAAGCCACCATAAGCGGATCGCGCATGCTTTTGACCGTCGGGTCCAGCCCCATGCTGTTTTGACGATCCGTGCCAAACAGATTCTGCGGCAGCGGCAGCGAAGGTTCCGGCGTGAGGTGCAACGGCGAAATCAGGAGCTCAGCCATGCCCACCGACTCATCCGACAGTTGATGCACAAACGATGAGTTGGCCCCGTTTTCCAGCAGGCGGCGCACCAGATAGGCCAGCAGGTCTTTGTGGGCGCCGACCGGCGCATACACGCGGCAGGCTACGAGCGGGTTCTTCAGCACCTCGCGGTACACGCCCTCGCCCATGCCATGCAGGCGCTGCAGCTCGAACTGACTGGCCCCCACGCTGGCCACTCCGTGTGCTGCGCCGCCCCCTGACTTGGCTGCCATTTGCAGAATCGCGGCGATGGTGGCCGCGTTGTGCGTGGCGAATTGCGGGTAAATCGCGTCCGGCGCATCTAGCAGTGCCTTGGCACAGGCGAGGTAGGCCACGTCGGTGTGGTGCTTGTGGGTGAACACTGGGTAGTGCGGCAAACCCAGCTCCTGCGCGCGTTTGATCTCGGCATCCCAATACGCTCCTTTGACCAAGCGGCACATCAGGCGGATCTGGTGGCGCCGCGCGATGCTGATGATGTGGCCAACCAGCTCCTGGGCACGCGTCTGGTAGGCCTGCATGGCCAGACCAAAACCGGTCCATTGTGGGTAGTGGCTAGCCACCTTGGCGGCCAGCGCATCAAATACTTCAAGCGACAGCTCAAGCCGGTCCACTTCTTCGGCGTCAATCGTGAGGTTGATATTGGCCTGGGCCGCCATCTCGCACAAGCCCCAGACGCGCGGCACCAGCTCGGCCATGACGCGCCCGATCTGCCCGTCTTCATAACGCGGGTGCAAAGCACTCAGCTTGATCGAGATACCATCATTTTGCTCGCAAACCCCTGTCGATTCTGAAGTGGCAGCTATTGATTCAATAGCGTTCTTGTAACTGGCCAGATATTTCAGCGCGTCGGCATCGGTGCGGGCGCCCTCGCCCAGCATGTCATAGCTGTAGCGCAAATTGCTGCTTTTGCGCTTGGCCGAGGCGGCCTCGCCCATGCCTTCCTGAATGGTTTGGCCCAGCACAAACTGGCGGCCCAGCAACTGCACCGCGCGCAGCGTGGCAGCCACCACCGAGCGGGCGCCGAGCTTTGCCAAAAGCCCCGTAGGCGCCTCGCTGTCGGGCAAAAACTTCTTGCTCATGGAAATGGCAGTGCTCGAGAGGCGCGCCAGCGTTTTGTCACCCGCATTGTCAAAGTCGGCGCGGCCCAGCTGGTCGGCTGTCAGCGCAATGGCGGTTTCGGCATCGGGAACCCGCAACAGCGCTTCAGCCAGCCGCATCAGCGCCAGGCCTTCGGCACTGGAGATCGGGTATTCCTTGAGCAGGCTTTCCATTGCCCAGAACGGCGGCGGATTCTTGCGCACCGCGTTCACCCAGGGGGTGGCCGCGCGGGCCGCCGCCGCCCAGTCCAACGACTGCTTGAGCATGCCCAAACGCTCGGAGACGATCTGGGCTTCAGGACGGTAAGGGCTGGGCAAACGCATGGGGAAACTCCATTTTTGGGTGAATACGCAATCATTTCCCAATTAACGGATGATTTTTATCTAAAAATTAATTGGTTTATAGATAAATAGTTAGTTTCAAATTGAGCACGCGATCAGACTATGACGTGGTGGCCTTAGTCAATCTGATCAGGTTGCACTTTGAGGCGGATCAAAGAGGTTCCCAAAGTCTTTCTCCCAAAGAAGGTAAAGAGGATCACAAACCGTAAGCAAATAAGTGGCGAAATCCTGGATTGGCTTGGGTTTTTGAGAAAGATCCCTTGAGGCCAACATTTTTGAAAAAGACAATGCAGCGCGCACCAACTGGCGGGCATTGTCATAGCCAAACATCACGAACCGGTGTTCCACACCTACGCCAAGGCTCGGGTGAGGAACGGGGTCAGAGAACTTAGACGAAGGATGGTCTGCCTCGTCTCTGAACCGATAGACCTCTTTGAGAACACCACGAAGATTTGCTGTGCCCTGGTTCTTTAGGCCAAAGGCTTGCCGAAGCGCCTCCGTCACCACTGCATATCGTGCGGGGCGTTGGTGGCGATTGGAACCCTTTGTCGACGGCTTATTTGGCACGCGCTTTAGAACGGCAGCGTATAGCGCCTCAAAAAATGTTGCGGCCGCAACTGCGGCCTGGACGCATGCTTTGAACCCTTTATCGAGAGCATCGAAGCTGGTCGCACCATCAGCTTTCGCGATCAAGAGCGCTTCGTGAGTTTGCTTGGCAAGCAAGAGATGATCCATCGCGATCTCGAGCCAATGAATGCATGTGTCGAGTTGCAGGTCCAGCCTTGCGGATGCGGAATGCTGGTTATCAGCGCTCAAAGAATTCACCAGTCCGCCCACCGGTATCCGAGGCGTCACTCCGCGGGAGATATGCACACCTACTGGTGTGGCTGGCTGCTGGTTTGGCACTTGTTCGACTCCATTGGAAATAAACGATGACCTGAGGGGCAACCCGTTGGACCGCAAGCTGTTTAGGCGCTTGCGGAACTGATGACTGGAATCACTAAGGGCTATGGACTGGTTATGCGTTATTTGAATGTGACCAGCATTTAGCTACATATTTAATAGCTACTCACGCATACCCTACGACAGCTAGATGCCAATTTATCACTTGAAAACCGTCTTTTTACCCTCCAGTACTGGCTTATGCCCAAGGACCGGATTCAAGTGCGTGTCGCCGGACTGTGGCCTAATAGAGGGTTACCCACTTGTTCCAACCTTTCCAGACGGAAATCCAACATCATGGCAAAAGAACCCAGAACCGAAGCAGAACGCAAAGCATCACCAAAACCAGTGCCTATGCCGGGCTACGAGCCCTCTGCGGCCCATGGCCAAAAAATCAGCCTGGAGCGCGGCAAGGCTACGCGCAGCAAGAAGAACCCTGGCAAGCGTCCGCATAAAGGCGGTTGATTTGGACGGGTGGTCTGCGCTGGCTAACTGCTAGCCAGCAAACGCAGCCGCGGGCAAGCCGGGGCTGCCGATCTCCACGCTGAAAAGCGCCCCCGCCAGGGGTTCGGATTTCAGCGTGGTGTCATCCAGGCCCGAGCGGGCACTGGTGATAAACAGGGTGCGCAGATCCGCACCGCCAAAAGCACAGTTGGTGATATGCCGTGTGGGCAGCATCACGCGCGCCAGCTCGGCTGCGTTGGCCGGGTTGTGGCAGCTTACGCACGAGGCGCCCCAATGGGCAATCCACAGGCGGCCCGCGGCATCGGTGGTCATACCATCCGGGTAGCCATCGCCCGGCTCAAATTGCAGCCACAACCGCTTGTTGCTCAAGCCTCCAGAAGCCGGGGCAAAGTCGAACGCATAAATGCATGATTGCACCGTGTCGTTGAAGAAAAGCGTGCGGCCATCCAGTGACCAAGTGGGGCCGTTGGTTACCGCGTAGCCGTCGTCGTGGCGCGTGCATTGCAGTTGCCCGTCAAACCGGTACAGCGCGCCGGTGGGCGCCTCGCAGGCAAAGTCCATCGTGCCGCCCCAAAAGCGCCCCTGCGGATCGCATTTGCCGTCGTTGAAACGGTTGCCGGGGCGGTCGGGCTCGGGGTTGTGGAGTTTCTCCAGCGTGCCGGTGCGGGGGTCAAAAAAGGCGAAACCGCTGCGCAGTGTCACAAGCAGTTTGGGTGATGCAAGGCGCTCGGCCACGGCCGAGATTTCTTCGGTAAAAGTCCAGCTGGTTTGGGCCTCGGTGACCGGATCAAACCGGTGCAACTGGCAACCCAGAATATCCACCCAATACAGTGCCTGCTGGCGCACAGACCACAAGCTGCCCTCACCCAGCCGGGCTCCCGCCGGCCACCGGCAGCGCGGCGTGCCCCGAATGGCCGGGGCGACAGATGAGCCAGCTTCCGGCATGGCGAGCAACGGCCTTGCGCAGGGTGCCTAGTGCGATTCGCGCGGCACGGCGGCACCACTGCCGCCGACCAGAAAGTCCAGATCGGCCCCGAGGTGGGCCTGCTGCACGTGGTCCACATAAATCTTCTGGTAGCCCCGGCTTGGGTGCACCGGTGGCTTCCACTTCAGGCGGCGGCGAGCCAGCTCTTCGTCGGTCACCTCCATGTGCAGGCGACGGCCCGCCACGTCCAACTCGATCATGTCGCCGTTTTGCACCAGCGCCAGCGAGCCACCGGCGGCGGCTTCGGGGCTGGTGTGCAGCACAACGGTGCCATAAGCGGTGCCACTCATGCGGCCATCACTGATGCGAACCATGTCGGTAATGCCTTTTTGCAAAATCTTCGGCGGCAGCGGCATGTTGCCCACCTCGGCCATGCCGGGGTAGCCTTTGGGGCCGCAGTTTTTCAGCACCATGATGCAGTGCTCGTCGATATCCAGATCGTCGCTGTCAATGCGGGCATGGAAATCTTCAATATCTTCAAACACCACGGCTCGGCCACGGTGCTGCAGCAAATGGGCCGATGCAGCCGAGGGCTTGATCACTGCGCCGTCGGGGGCGAGGTTGCCGCGCAACACGGCAATGCCAGCGTCTTTCATGAACGGTTCGTCAGGTGTCTTGATGACATCGCGGTTGTAGCAGGGTGCGTTGGCGATGTTGTCGCCCAGCGTCTTGCCATTGGCGGTGATGGCGCCCAGGTGCAGGATCGGCTGAATTTCACGCAGGATCGCAGGCAGGCCACCGGCGTAATAAAAGTCTTCCATCAGGTATTTTCCGGAAGGCTGCAGGTTCAGCAGGCACGGCACTTCGGCACCCAGACGGTCCCAGTCGTCCAGATCGAGCTTGATGCCCATGCGCCCGGCGATGGCGATGAGGTGGATCACCGCGTTGGTGGAGCCGCCAATGGCTGCGTTGGTGCGGATGGCGTTTTCAAACGCTTCACGCGTCAGGATTTTCGACATGCGCATGTCTTCGTTCACCATCTCCACAATACGGCGCCCGCTCAGCTGGGCGAGGCGGTTGCGGCGCGTGTCTGCCGCCGGAATGGCCGCGTTTTCGGGCAAGGACATGCCCAGCACCTCCACCATGCTGGCCATAGTGCTGGCGGTGCCCATGGTCATACAACTGCCTTTGGAGCGGTGCATGCACGACTCCGCCGCGGTGAAGTCTTCCTGCGTCATTTCGCCGGCACGCACCATCTCGCTCATCTGCCACACCCCGGTGCCGGAGCCAATGTCGGTGCCGCGAAACTTGCCGTTGAGCATGGGGCCGCCCGACACCCCAATGGTTGGCAGATCGCAACTGGCGGCACCCATCATCAACGACGGCGTGGTCTTGTCGCAACCCATCAGCAGCACCACGCCGTCAATCGGGTTGCCGCGAATGCTCTCTTCAACATCCATGCTGGCCAGATTGCGAAACAGCATGGCTGTGGGGCGCAGCTGGGTTTCGCCCAGCGACATCACCGGAAATTCGAGCGGGAAACCACCGGCCTCATACACGCCGCGCTTGACAAATTCCGCCAGTTCGCGAAAGTGGCCATTGCAGGGCGTGAGCTCACTCCAGGTGTTGCAGATGCCAATGACCGGGCGCCCATCGAATTCGTCATGCGGATAACCCTGGTTCTTGATCCAGCTGCGGTGCATGAAACCGTCGCGGTCGGTTTTGCCAAACCAGGCGTGGCTACGGCGAAAAGGATGTTTCTTGGAATCCATTTGGTTTGTCTCTCGTTATATTGATCAAGTGCTGAGGACTTGACAAACCCGATCGTAGCAAGGCACAGTGATAATGGAAAATAGTTAAATCAATATTTGACATACTTAAATTGCAATATTAATTGGATCACCTTATGTCTTCGACTTCATCTTTAGCCACTTACCCCAGCCTGCGCGGACAGCGCGTTTTTGTGACCGGAGGCGGCACCGGCATTGGTGCTGCCATCGTGACGGCGTTCGCCGAACAGGGCGCGCAAGTGGCTTTTGTCGACGTGGCACAGGCCGAAAGCGATGCCCTTGTACGCCAGATCAAGGAGGCCGGACACCCCGCTCCCTGGTGGAAACTATGCGATGTTCGGGACGTGGCTGCCCTGAAAGCCGCCGTGGATTCAGCAACAGCCGCACTGGGTGACTTTTCAACGCTGGTGAACAACGTGGCACGCGACGACCGCCATACGATTGAATCGGTCACGCCCGAATATTGGGACGAGCGCATGGCCGTGAACCAGCGTCCCGCTTTTTTTGCGATTCAGGCGATCGTGCCGGGCATGAAACGCCTGGGTGGCGGCTCCATCATCAACTTCGGCTCCACCGGCTGGCAAACCAAGGGCAGCGAGTACCCTTGTTATGCGATCGCCAAGTCCTCAGTGAACGGTTTAACTCGTGGGTTGGCGGGTAGCCTCGGGCCGCACCGGATTCGCGTCAACACGGTGTCACCGGGGTGGGTGATGACCGAGCGTCAGATCAAGCTGTGGCTCAACGAAGAGGGTGAAGCGAGTATCAAGCGCAATCAGTGCCTGCCTGACAAGTTGCAGCCCTCCGATGTGGCCCGCATGGCGCTTTTTCTGGCCTCTGACGACGCCGCGATGTGTACGGCACAGGAATTCAAGGTCGACGCGGGCTGGAACTAGCCTGCGACAAGGTATTGACTCGCCAGTTCCCAACAGACTTAGTCCACTTCCGTCATGTCGAGCTGTTTGCCGTAGACCGTCACGGCGGAGGCTTTCAGTGAACGCAGCATCACTTTTGCAGCCGGCGACAAGAGCCTGTCCCGCCGCGTGATGATGCCGAAGGCATCCATCTGGCAAGGCAACACCATGGGGAGAATCGACAACATGCCGTGATTGGCGTAGTAGCGGGCCACATCGTTCGCCACCACGCTGACCATGTCACTTTGCTGAAGCATTTTGGTCACAAACATCAGCGAAGCGGTTTCAACGACGTTGATAGGTGCCTGCAAGCCTTCTTCCTGAAACATGAGGTCAAACCGGTGCCGCAGCACGCTGCCACTGGGCGGAACAATCCAGCCCAGGTCCACCGTATCGGCCAGGGTGGGCGCGGGGTCCACCATCAAGGGGTGCCCCGGCCGGGCAATTGCGCAGACGGGTTCATCGGTCAGCATTTCGTAGCGCAAATCCGTCTTGTTGTGCTGCTCAAATAGTCGCGCCACGAGAATGTCGAGCTTGCCCTGATTGAGTCGCTCGATCAGCACGTTGCTGGGTTCGATTTGAAGCGTGATCTGCAGATTGGGATGCTCACGCTTGACCAGCGCCACGGTAGGCGGCAAAAGTGCCAGGCCGGGCGCCGTAATGGCGCCCACATTGACCTGGCCGAACTGTCCATTTTTTGCGGCTTCGAGTTCCTCGTGGGCCTGGTTCAAACTGGTAAGGGCTACGCGCGCGTGGCGAATCATGGTCTCGCCGTACCACGTTGGCCGCATGCCGCGTGGAAGCCGGTCGAAAAGGGATACGCCTAGCGCATCTTCCAGATCCTTCAACAGTTTGGACGCAGCAGGCTGCGTCATGTTGAGTACCTGCGCGGCGCGGTGGATGTTGCCTTCTTCCGCAAGAGTGACCAGCAGCAGCAGCTGCCGGGTTTTCAGGCGGGCACGGATAAACCAATGCATATACCTCGTCATACTGGGGTTTTCCCTGATTCTTATTTTTGTATACCAATTAAACCAATGAGTATTGGAGAATTATCGATCAAATCCGTATCATCAGGCGTCTTGGCCAAAAAGGCAAAGAAGACGAATTCAACGAAAAAACCTTCCCATTCAGGAGACAAACAGTGAAAGCACGTAGAACAACTCTCAAAGCACTAGCCGCCGGTATGGCTCTGGGGTTGGCCCTGGCCGCAACTCAAACGCAGGCTCAGGACAAGGGCACCGTCGGCGTGGCCATGCCAACCAAGACTTCCACGCGCTGGGTCAGCGACGGCAACAGCATGGTCGCGGCCCTGGCAGCCAAAGGCTACAAGACGGATCTGCAATATGCTGATGACGATATTCCGAACCAGCTGGCCCAGATCGAAAATATGGTCACCAAAGGCGCAAAGGTGCTGGTGATTGCGTCAATTGACGGCACCACACTGTCCAACGTGCTGCA
Organism: Comamonadaceae bacterium; assembly: GCA_024642025.1. Classification (GTDB taxonomy): domain Bacteria; phylum Pseudomonadota; class Gammaproteobacteria; order Burkholderiales; family Burkholderiaceae_C; genus Egaibacter. The sequence continues at coordinate 9,145 of JAHEBY010000019.1, forward strand.
AAAAGCTGCCGACAAGGGCGTCAAAGTCATTGCCTATGACCGCTTGATCAACGGCAGCAAAAACGTGGACTACTACGCCACTTTCGACAACTTTCAGGTGGGTGTATTGCAGGCAAACTCCATTGTGGACAAGCTGGGCCTGAAGGCCGGCAAGGGCCCGTTCAACATCGAACTGTTCGGCGGCTCGCCAGATGACAACAACGCATTTTTCTTCTACGACGGCGCCATGAGTGTCCTCAAGCCGTACATCGACAGCGGCAAGTTGGTGGTGCGCAGCAAGCAGATGGGCATGGACAAGGTGGGAACGCTGCGCTGGGATGGCGCCGTTGCGCAGGCGCGCATGGACAACCTGCTCAGCGCCTACTACGGCAAAGACAAGCTCAACGCAGTGTTGTCTCCGTATGATGGCCTGTCCATCGGCATTCTGTCTTCGCTCAAAGGCGTAGGCTATTGCACGGCACAACAGCCTTGCCCGGTTGTCACAGGTCAGGATGCTGAAGTGCCATCGGTCAAATCCATGCTGCGCAACGAGCAATCCTCCACGGTGTTCAAGGACACCCGTGAATTGGCCAAGGTTGCTGCCAACATGGTCGACGCGCTGATGACCGGCAAAAAGCCTGAAATCAATGACACCAAGACCTACAACAACAAGGTCAAAGTGGTTCCAAGCTATCTGCTCAAGCCGGTCAGCGTGGATCTGTCCAATTACAAGAAAGTTCTGATCGACAGTGGTTACATCAAGGAAGATCAGCTGAAGTAACCGACTGCAACGATATGAAGGGCCCTGTGCCGCAATGCACAGGGCCTTTTTAATTTTCCGGATAATCGTTGGGACCAGACAAAACGCAGAGGCAACATGACAGAGACGATTCTCGAGATGCGCGGGATGAAGAAGTCGTTCCATGGCGTGCATGCGCTGAGTGATGTGAATCTGACCGTTCAAGCAGGGCAGATTCATGCCATCGTGGGTGAAAACGGGGCCGGCAAATCTACCCTCATGAAGGTGCTCAGTGGCGTTTACCCGCACGGCGACTACGAAGGGACCATTCGTTTTCTGGGAGAGGATTGCCGCTTTCGCGGCATCTCCGACAGCGAAGAGAAGGGCATCATCATCATTCACCAGGAGCTTGCGCTGGTGCCCTTGCTGTCCATCGCGGAGAATATTTTTCTGGGCAACGAGCAGGCTCATCGTGGCGTCATCGACTGGACTACGTCCTTCCTGAAAACGCAGGAACTGCTCAAAAAAGTCGGGCTCAGGGAATCACCCAATACCTTGATAACCAACCTGGGTGTGGGCAAGCAGCAGCTCATCGAAATTGCGAAGGCGTTGTCTAAACAAGTCAAATTGCTGATTCTGGACGAGCCCACCGCCAGCCTGAACGAGACCGACAGCGACGCCTTGCTTGAACTGTTGCTGGAGCTCAAGCGGCAGGGTATTGCCTGCATATTGATTTCACACAAGCTCAACGAAATTGCCAAAGTGGCCGACGCCATTACGGTGTTGCGCGATGGTGCCACCGTTGCGTCACTGGATTGCCATGCCGAGGCGATCAGCGAAGACCGCGTGATACAGCACATGGTGGGTCGGGAGATGGCTGACCGCTACCCCAAGCGGACACCGAATATCGGTGAAACTGTCTTTGAAGTGAAGAACTGGCGGGTGCACCATCAGGAACACGCGGACAGAGAGGTCATCAAAGGTGTCGACCTGCACGTTAAGCGGGGTGAGATCGTAGGCATTGCTGGTCTGATGGGTGCGGGTAGAACCGAGCTGGCAATGAGTATTTTTGGCCGGACTTATGGCCAGGGCATCAGCGGTCAGGTTTTCTTGCACGGCAAGGAGATCGATACCCGCACCGTACAAAAAGCCATTGATCATGGCATCGCCTATGTCACCGAGGACCGCAAGGGCTACGGACTGGTTCTGGACGAGACCATCGCGTGGAACACGACACTTGCAAACCTGCAGGCGATTTCCAGCAACAGTGTGATCGATGAGGGACGCGAATTCAAGGTGGCTGAAAATTTCCGGCGCACGCTCAACATACGCAGCCCGGACGTCTATGCCCGAACGGTTAATTTGTCAGGTGGCAATCAGCAGAAGGTTGTGTTGAGCAAATGGCTGTTCTCCAACCCGGAAGTACTCATCCTGGATGAGCCAACCCGCGGCATCGACGTTGGGGCGAAATACGAGATTTACACCATCATTGCGCAGCTGGCCTCTGAGGGCAAGTGCGTACTGATGATTTCATCGGAGATGCCCGAACTACTGGGCATGTGTGACCGGATTTGCGTACTGAACGAAGGCACGTTCGTGGCGGAGTTTTCGGCGTCCGAGGCGACACAGGAAAAAATAATGCGTTCCATAGTGACATCAGGAGTGAATTGATATGGCGACAACTGCAACAGATAACCCAGTGCGCCCTTCGGGAGGGGGTGCAGCGTTTCTGAAAAATAACCTGCGTGAGTATGGCTTGCTGATTTCCCTGATTGCGATCATGTTGTTCTTTCAGATCATGACCGACGGCACACTGTTTCAGCCCCTGAACCTGACCAATCTGATCCTCCAGAACAGTTACATCATCGTCATGGCGTTGGGCATGCTCCTGGTCATCGTGGCGGGACATATCGATCTTTCAGTGGGATCCGTTAGCGGATTCGTCGGTGCCGTGGCGGCCGTGTTGATGGTGCAGCTCAAGATGCATTTCGTACCGGCAACCATCATCTGTCTGGTGGTGGGCGGCATCATCGGTGCAGCGCAGGGCTACTGGGTGGCCTTTTATAAAATCCCCGCCTTCATTGTCACGCTGGCTGGCATGCTGGTCTTCAAGGGGTTGGCGCTGGCGGTGTTGCAGGGTTCGTCCGTTGGGCCGTTTCCAGCGAATTTCCAGTTGCTGAGCACCGGGTTTATTCCTGACCCGTTTTCGGGTGAGAACTTGCGGATCCTTTCCATGGCTATCGGTTTGGTCATGGCAGGCGCCCTGTTATTTACCCAGATACGCAGCCGCGCTGACCGCTTAAGGCACGGCATGGACACCGAGCCCCAGGCCTTTTTCATCGTCAAAATTCTGGTGTTTGCCGGCATGATTGCCGCGTTCACCTATATGCTGTCGACTTATCGCGGCCTGCCAAACGTGCTGATCGTCATGCTGCTGTTGATGCTCGTGTATGACTTCGTCACATCGAAAACCACGGTCGGGCGCCGTATTTACGCCCTGGGAGGCAACGAAAAGGCCGCCCGGCTCTCAGGCATCAACACACAGCGATTGACGTTTTATACCTTCATCAACATGGGTGTCTTGTCCGCGCTGGCAGGCCTTATTTTTGCCGCCCGCCTCAATACGGCAACGCCAAAGGCGGGTCTGGGCTTTGAGCTGGATGTCATTGCGGCGTGCTTTATTGGCGGCGCCTCCGCATCGGGTGGTGTTGGCAAAGTGTTGGGAGCCGTGATCGGCGCCTTCATCATGGGCGTGATGAACAACGGCATGTCCATCATGGGTATCGGTATCGACTATCAACAGGTCATTAAAGGCCTGGTGTTGCTGGCCGCCGTGTGCGTAGACGTGTACAACAAAAACAAATGATTTGACTGGACTTTCGATGAGTACAACCCAAAAAACCAATCACAACCCGACCGCGCGCCGCTTCAAAGGCGTGTTTCCGGTCGTACCGACCACATTCAAGGAGTCTGGCGAGTTGGACCTGCCCAGCCAGCTGCGCTGCGTGGATTTCATGATCGATGCCGGCTCCAATGGCCTGTGCATTCTGGCCAATTTCTCCGAGCAGTTTGTCTTGGCGGACGATGAGCGGGAAATATTGACTTCAGCCATATTGAAGCACGTCAACGGGCGCGTGCCGGTTATTGTGACCACCACACACTTTGGAACCGACGTATGCGCCCAGCGCAGCCTGCGGGCCCAACAGGCTGGCGCGGCCATGGTGATGGTGATGCCGCCTTACCACGGCGCCACTATTCGCGTGCCAGAAGAAAAAACGTTTGAGTTCTTCTCCCGATTGTCTGATGTCATCGACATACCCATCATGATTCAGGATGCACCGGTGAGTGGCACGGTGCTTTCTGCGCCGTTTCTGGCGCGCATGGCGAAAGAAATTAAGCAGGTCAGCTATTTCAAGATTGAGACGGCAGGGGCGGCTTCCAAACTGCGCGAATTGATTCGCCTGGGTGGTGACGCGATTGAAGGCCCATGGGATGGCGAAGAGGCCATTACGCTGATGGCGGATCTGGATGCCGGTGCGACGGGCGCCATGACGGGCGGCGCCTATCCCGACGGCATTCGACAGATTGTGGACAACTACGTCGCGGGCAATCGCGAAGAGGCCGCCGCTCTGTATCAGCAATGGCTGCCGTTGATCAATTTTGAGAACCGGCAGGCGGGCTTGCTGGCTGCCAAATCACTCATGAGGGAAGGCGGCGTGATCGCCTGTGAAGCGTCTCGCCACCCCTTTCCCGCCATGCACCCGGCTGTGCGCCAGGGCCTGATGGAAACCGCCCGCCGGTTGAACCCCATGGTGTTACGCTGGGGCAAGTAGATACGAAAGGGCCTCGGCCATGTCTTTGAACCCCGTTATTTCAATTCTCGGTCGACGTTTGCAGCTGGCCGTCATTGGCGGCGGGCCAGGCTCTTTCATTGGAGCCATGCATCGCCAGGCTGCGCGACTGGATGATCGGTATGAGTTGGTCGGGGCCTCGTTGTCGTCCGATCCACAAAAATCTGTCAGCGCGGGCAAGGAGCTTGGCCTGGCGCCGGAGCGTTGCTATGCCGACGGCATGGCGCTGATTGCCGCAGAAGCCGCGCGCAATGGCAGCGATGCCAGAGATGGCGCCGACGTCGTGGCCATCATGACGCCCAACGACAGTCATTTTTCCTTCGCCATGGAAGCGCTCGCTCGCGGGTTTGACGTGATTTGCGACAAGCCCATGACCAACACCCTGAGTGAAGCCGAGCAATTGCACGAGCGCGTGCAGAACACCGGCCTTGTGTTTTGCCTGACCCACAACTACACCGGCTATCCCATGGTGCGTCAGGCCAAAGCCATGGTTGACGACGGTCAGCTCGGCACGATCCGGCTGATTCAAGTTGAATATGTGCAGGGCGGCCGTGCAAAGTCTGGCCCCGGCAGGCGCTCCTGGAAGGAAGACCCGGCGCGTGGCGGCCCCTCCTTGGTGATGGGTGACATCGGCAACCATGCGCACAATCTGGTTCGCTTTATCACCGGGCTGGAGGTGAGCGAGGTGGCGGCCGAAGTGGGCACCATCGTGCCTGAGAGGCTGACCCATGATTTTGCTGGCGCCATGCTGCGCCTGAGCAATGGCGCGCGCGGAAGCTTTTGGGTTACGCAAGCTGCTGCAGGTGTCGAGAACAGCTTGCGGATACGCGTCAGCGGTTCGCTGGGCAGCCTGGAGTGGCAGCAGGAAATTCCGCAGGCGCTGACGTTC
>JAHEBY010000310.1 GCA_024642025.1 Comamonadaceae bacterium
GAAGACGAACCCCTGCTGCTTGACCGCCTTACGAAGCTGGCGGGTCAAGTTGAGAGTCAGCACGCAGCCACTCATTCACGATTTTCCGCCAGCGCCGCCTATTTTGAGTTGGTTGACAAGCGTATTCAGGAGATCAACGAGTCGGCTTTTCCGGGCATGCAGACCATTGGTGAATTTCTGGACCGACGCCTGTCGCCTGCGCGGAGCACCTGTGAATGGTCCGCCAGAAGGCAAGATGCCCTATCGCAACGGGTTTCGCGTATCAGCAACCTGTTGCGCACGCGGGTGGAAATCGAGCAGCAACAGAGCAGCCAGGCTCTGCTCTCGACCATGAACCAGCGCCAGGATCTGCAACTCAAACTGCAGTCGACTGTAGAGGGTCTTTCGGTCGCAGCCATTACCTACTATGTAATTGGCCTCGTGACCTATCTGGCCAAAGCGCTGGCTCATTTTGGCTGGCCGTTGGCGCCTGAAACCACAGCGGCGGTGGCCATTCCATTTGTGGCGGGCGGCGTTTGGTGGTCGCTCCGGCGCTTGCACAGGCAAATCAAAGGTGAATAGGTCCGTGACCTTCGATTTTGCCAACCCCTATCCGTCAATCAGGACGCCTGTATTTGCGCGCAATGTGGTGGCAACCTCGCATCCCCAGGCTGCCCAAGCCGGTTTGCACACATTGCGGGTGGGAGGAAATGCGGTTGATGCTGCCATCGCCACCGCAGCGGCCATGACCATTCTGGAGCCCGTGAGCAACGGCTTGGGTAGCGATGCTTTTTGCCTCGTATGGGATGGTGCGGCTTTGCATGGTCTTAACGCATCTGGACGTGCACCCAATGCCTGGACACCCAACTATTTTCATGGCAAGTATGGGGCGGCACAGAGCAACCCGCCCAAACGGGGTATGGATTCTGTTACGGTGCCCGGCGCTGTCAGCAGCTGGGTAGCGCTAAGCAAGCGGTTCGGAAAATTGCCGTTCGAAGACTTGATGGCGCCAGCCATTGAGATTGCTGAGCGTGGGTATTGTGTTCCGCCCATGGTGCAGCAGAAGTGGGCTGCGCCGGTCGATGAGCTGAGCCCGCAGCCGGGGTTTGCAGAGGCTTTTCTCCCGCGCGGCCGCGCTCCGATGGTCGGAGAAATGTTTCGGTTCCCTGCGGCAGCTCGTGGCCTACGCGCCATTGGCCGAACCGGCGGCGAGGCGTTTTACAGAGGCGAGATTGCAGCAGCCCTTTCAGGCTTTAACCGGCAACATGGTGGCGGCATGACAGAAGCCGATCTTGCCGCTTACCAGCCGCAATGGGTGACGCCAATTGCCAACGATTACCGCGGCTATACCCTGCATGAGATCCCGCCCAACGGTCAAGGCATCGCAGCGCTGATTGCGCTGGGTATCCTGGAGCAGTTCGATCTGGCGAGCATGCCACTCGATGGAGTGGACTCTCAGCATGTGCAGATAGAAGCCATGAAGCTGGCATTTGCCGATGTGTACAAGTACGTGGCCGAACCAACAAGCATGCAGGTAAGCCCTGAGCAGATGTTGGACAGAGCCTATCTTGCGGCCCGCGCCCGATTGATCAACATGCAGAAGGCGCAAGATTTTGGCGCTGGCAACCCGGTCAAGGGCGGCACCATTTATCTGACTGCCGCGGACGAGTCGGGCATGATGGTGAGCTTTATCCAGAGTAACTACATGGGATTTGGTTCTGGCTGTGTGGAGCCCACCTTTGGCGTGAGCCTTCAAAACCGGGGCCATGCGTTCAGCTTGATGCCAGGGTTGAATCAGGTTGCACCGGGGCAGCGGCCGTTTCACACCATCATTCCGGCATTCCTGTCGAGGGCCGGCAAGCCCGTCATGAGTTTTGGTGTGATGGGCGCCAACATGCAGCCCCAGGGGCACATGCAGACACTGGTGCGCATGCTCGATTACCGGCAAAACCCGCAGGCGGCCTGCGACGCACCACGCTGGCGGTTCAATCAGGGGCTGGAGATCAACGTCGAGGCCGAAATGAGCCTGCAAACCGTGCAGGGCTTGCGGGACCGTGGACACATGATGGCAACAATTGGCGATACCTACCAAGACTTTGGCGCTGGCCAGTTTATTTGGCGCATGGACAGCGACAGCGCAGATGCCAGCCAGTCTGGTTATGTGGCCGCCAGCGATTCGCGTCGTGACGGACAAGCTGCAGGTTTCTAGGAAACCAGACAAATTACAAGAAAAAAATGCCTCTAGCCCCCGTTGGACATGCGCAAGTAGCTATAAAAACCATAGTACCCGGCTTGCTGATGGCGCTGTTCGGATCAGTCGCCTTCAGCGGCAAGGCCATCATCGTCAAATTGGCTTACCGATATGGGGTGGATGCTGTCACGCTCATCATGTACCGCATGCTGTTTGCGTTGCCCATCTTCGCATTGATGGCCTGGTGGGCCAGCAGGGGAAAGCCGCCCCTAACAAAGCGGGATTTTTGGAGCGTTGTGGGGCTGGGATTTTCCGGCTATTACCTGGCGAGCTTTCTGGATTTTGCAGGTCTCAGCTTCATCAGTGCGTCATTCGAGCGCCTGATCCTTTACCTCAATCCAACCATCGTCCTGATTCTGGGTTTGGTGATCTATAAGCGACGCGTGGAGCGGCATCAAATGCTTGGAATGATGATCAGCTACGGCGGCGTAGCGCTTGTCTTTGGCCATGAGTTGAAGCTGGAGGGTGGGGCCGCCGCATTCGGCGCGTTGTTGGTATTTCTGAGCGCCATCAGCTATGCGGTCTATCTGGTGTTCAGTGGCGAGCTGGTCAAGCGGCTGGGCTCGCTTCGCCTTGTAGGTCTGGCAACAACCGTAGCCTGCCTGTTGTGCATCGCCCAGTTTGCGCTGCTGCGCCCCATGAGTGCCGCAGCCGTCGCGCCGGAAGTGATTTGGCTTTCGGTATTGAATGCAACCCTTTGCACGGCGGCTCCTGTGTTGCTGGTGATGATGGCTATTGAGCGCATCGGAGCCAGCATGGCCGCCCAGACCGGCATGGTGGGCCCCATGTCCACCATTTTGATGGGCGTGCTGATATTGGGAGAGCCCTTTACTGCTTGGGTAGCGGCTGGGTCGGCATTGGTCATTGCGGGCATTTTCGTCTTCTCGTCGCGTGGGGTCAGCCTGGCGTCCAGGAAATAGCGACATGGAGTTTGACCTGGGCCAGATCGCGGTGCCGTTTCGCATGCAACCGGGCCTATCAAAAATGTCGCGCGATGCGCGGCACACGCGCCTGCTTGAGTCTGGGTCCAAGCTTTATCGAGAAAAGCTGAGTGTGCTGCGAGGACACCATGATCAGGCGCTGGTGCAGGCTGTCGGCTTTGATGCGCGCGCTTCGCAGTTGGCACTTGCTCAGTGCCTGGCCATCGAATGGCCCGAGGCTTGCTCGCTTGCAGATGGGAGCTTGCATCTGCACGAGGCAGGGCTGAAGCTTCACTTCCAGACAAATGAAATGCATCCCGTGGCGAAGGACGAATCAAATGAAGCGCGGGCCTGCGTATTGGCAATGCCGGCCCATCTGCGCATCTGGGCGGCACTGGCCCTGTTCATCCAGGACGACGTGGCAGTGCTTGATGGCGGCAGCACCCGTGTCAAGGCAATGGCAGTTTGTGCCCCTTCACACTGGGCACCCGAAGAGAAAGTTGACTTGCCTTTGGCCTCTGTCCATGCTCCGGTGGCCGACAACGTGTTGCTGCTGCAAGCGTCACAATCGTTGTCCCGCCTGGTTACAGCTGATGGTTCTGACCGTTGGCAGCGCTTTGTCTGGACCCTGCAGCCTAGTGCGCAGTACGACGGACACCCCAAGCGTGCGGCGCCCCGCATGTGGCCCCG
>JAHEBY010000311.1:0-1235 GCA_024642025.1 Comamonadaceae bacterium
GCCATTGAACTGACCCGTTTTGCCAAAGACGTCGGGGCCGACTGCCACCTGCAGGTGGTGCCCTACTACAACAAGCCAACGCAGGAAGGCCAGTACCAGCATTTCAAGGCGATTGCCGAGGCGGTTGACCTGCCCATGGTGCTGTACAACGTGCCCGGGCGAAGCGTGGCCGATATGGCGCACGATACCGTTTTGCGTCTGGCCAAGGTGCCCGGCATTGTCGGCATCAAGGAAGCCACCGGCAATATCGAGCGCGCGCAGTGGCTGATTCGCGAAGTACCCAAAAGCTTTGCGGTTTACTCAGGGGATGACCCGACAGCCGTGGCGCTGATGCTCTGCGGGGGTCAAGGCAACGTGAGCGTGACAGCCAATGTGGCGCCCAGGCTCATGCATGAGCTGTGCATGGCTGCGATGGCCGGTGATGTAAAGCGTGCCATGGCCCTGCAGTTTCAGTTAATGCCCGTTCACAAACAGCTGTTCGTAGAGGCCAACCCGATTCCCGTTAAATGGGCGGTGGCCCGCATGGGCTTGTGTGGTGGCGCATTGCGTCTGCCCATGACTGAACTGACTGCCGCCAATCAGCCGATAGTCGAAACTGCCCTGCGCGCCGCCGCATTGATCTGATCCACCCCATTTACCAGCCAAGGACAAATTAGTGAACCAAACTTCCAGACTTGCCGTGCTTGCCATCTCGATATCGTTGGCGGCGTGCTCGGTATTGACCGAAGACAAGGTCGAATACAAAAGCGCGGGTAAGGGCCCCTCCCTTGAAGTGCCTCCAGATTTGACGCAGTTGTCGCGAGACAACCGATACGCCATTCCGGGCGGGCCAGTGACGGCCACTGGTTATCAGGCGAGCAAGCCAAACGACGTGGCGGCACCAACGGCTGCTTCATCGCTGTCGGACGTGCGCATCCAACGTGCGGGCAATCAACGCTGGCTGGTGGTAGACCGCCCGGCAGACAAGCTCTGGGAGCCCGTGCATGACTTCTGGCAAGAGAATGGCTTCTTGCTGGCGTTGGATCAGCGCAATTTAGGCATCATGGAAACCGACTGGGCAGAAAACCGCGCCAAGATCCCGCAGGACTTTATCCGCGCGTCACTTGGCAAAATATTTGACTCCCTGTATTCAACTGGCGAGCGGGACAAATTCCGCACCCGGCTAGAGCGTAATGCCGCAGGAGGTACCGATATTTTTGTCAGCCATCGCGGCATGATTGAGGTCTACAGCAGTT
>JAHEBY010000311.1:1245-3838 GCA_024642025.1 Comamonadaceae bacterium
GGCCAAAGACACGACAGTGTGGCAGCCTCGCCCGGCCGACGCGGAGCTGGAAGTTGAGTTTTTGCGCCGCATGATGGTCAAGCTCGGTGTGACCGAAGAGCAATCCAAGGCGCTGGTTGCGTCTGGCGTTACACAGAGCCGCTCAGCGATTGTCACGGTTGATGGGCAGCCGCTTGTCAAAATTCCCGAGGGGTTTGACATTGCCTGGCGGCGGGTTGGGCTGGCGCTTGACAGAACTGGGTTCACCGTGGAAGACCGCGATCGCACCAAAGGCATCTATTTTGTGCGGTATGTTGACCCGTCTGTTGACACCACCGAGCCAGGCCTTTTCTCCAAACTGTTCGGCGCGTCTGCAAAGGCGAATCCACCTCAGAAATACCAGGTCGTGGTTCGCAGTCAGGCAGACGCCTCTGTCGTATCTGTACTGAATGCCAGTGGCTCACCCGAAACCTCGGGCAATGCACAGCGCATCGTCAAGGTCTTGGCAGAAGACCTGAAGTAGATTCAGGCCCTGCCCAGTGCTTCGCTTTCGCAGTCTGGGCAGCGGCAGCACCGGCAACGCCACGCTGGTTGAGGCCTTTGATGGCACTTCCACTACGCGCCTGCTGGTGGACTGCGGATTTGGCCTGAAGCAGCTTGATACCCGGCTGGCGGTCGCCGACATCCGTGCTGACCAAATCGACGCCATTTTCATTACCCACGAGCACGGCGACCACATTGGCTCGGCGCGGCAATTCGCCCAGCGCCATGGCACACCGGTGTGGATGAGTGCCGGGACGCACGCCTCGCTCGGTGAGCCTGACTTCAGGGGTTCGCTGCGGCAGGCCCAAGACGGTGTACCGATTGAAATCAAGGGCCTGTTGCTTCAGCCCTTCACCGTACCTCATGACGCGCGCGAGCCGCTACAGCTCACATGTTCGGATGGCGCACGTCGACTGGGCATTCTGACGGACTTGGGCCACAGCACCGACCATGTCCTGACGCACTTAACCGGTTGTGATGCGTTGTTGCTCGAATGCAATCATGAGCCGGACTTGCTGGCGCGTTCAGACTACCCAGCGTCCCTTAAAAAGCGCGTGGGCGGTCAATTGGGCCATTTGTCCAACCATCAAGCGGCGGAAATCGCCGGCAACGTCTCGCATGACAAACTCAAGCACGTGGTGGCAGCCCATTTAAGCCTGCAGAACAATCATCCAGACTTGGCCCGTGCTGCGGTGTCGCTGGCGCTGGGTTGCGATCTTGCCGATGTGGGCGTTGCAGACGCCGTCCACGGAACGGATTGGGTATCACTCTGATAGCCCACCAAAAAGGAAAGGCCGCCCACAGGCGGCCTTTCAAATCAGGCACGACACGGTTGGCCCGGTTCCGCCACAAGGCGTGACCGGAAACCCGATGCGAGATTAGGGCTTCTTCGGTGCAGCGGCGGCAGCAGCAGCGTCGGCAGCCTTCTTCACCGCGTCCGTAGCGGCAGCGCCGGCAGCGGCAGCAGCATCCTTGGCAGCGTCCTTGGCCGCACCCATAGCATCTTTGGCTGCGTCAGTCGCAGCACCCATGGCAGCGGAAGCACCATCCTTGGCTGCCATGGCAGCGTCGGTAGCGCCAGCAGCAGCGGATGCACCCGCCGTTGCGGCGGCAGCGCCGGCATCCTTCACGGCGTCAACAACCGCCGCTGCAGGAGCAGCAGGAGCAGCGGGCGCCGCTGGCATTTCTTCCTTTTTGCCACAAGCGGCCAAAGCTGCGGCAGCGATAACGGCGGCCAATACGAAAGACTTATTCATTTGAAATACCTGTTCAGAAATTTGTTGGGAATATTGACGCAGAGGGTCTGCGCTCAAAGAGCAAGTGGCATGGAACCTTTTTCCTTACTCCGGCGGGAATTATAGGGTCTTTTCCGCACAAAATAGGTGAAAACCCGCAGTTTCAATCGCACCATTTCAGGGAATTTGTTACAAATTCCTGAGGCCATCACAGCCCTAGCGTGGTGGCAGGAAAGCCCGGCGCACTGACTCTCAGACGTTCGTCAAGAAGCTCTTTGAGCGCGACGCGACGCTCTGCGCTGCCGTCGGCAACACCGGTACTCAAGCGCGAATCAAAGCGCTGTATCGCCCAGTGCGGGCTCCACAACGCGCTCGGGAAATCCACGGGGTCGGCCAACGCACAAACCCTGCAGTCGATGAGATGACTCCAGGTTTTTCGCCACATGACAAACCGCGCGTGATCACGCTGCACCACGTCATAACGGGTGGCCAGCATCGTGAAATGCCTTCCGTTTTTGGCCCAGGCGTTGAGCAGGTCCAGCACCTCCCGTTCGCGCCAGGGCCAGTCTTCAAAACTGGCGTCACTCACGATAACCGCTGGCCACCCCTCCTCCGCCGCACACGCCAGGGCGTCGCGAACCCGCTGGGCGAAAGCAAGGCGCCCCTCAAAACGCCCTTCTATCATGTCCTTAGTCACCATATACCCACCCGGCTTTACACCAATCTTTCAGCAATTCCCTGGCCTGCGGGCTAAGCCGCTTCACGTCGATTGCGGCCAGAGTACGCTGGTCTGCAAGGCGTCGCATTAGCGTGGCGTCGCGCCCACCAGCACGGAA
>JAHEBY010000312.1 GCA_024642025.1 Comamonadaceae bacterium
TCAGGCACGGTGCGCCGCGTGCTGGTGGATGTAAACGACCACGTCAAGAAAGGTCAGGTGCTGGTGGAGCTGGATACCGACAAGCTGGATGATCAGGTTAAGGGCGCCCGCGCGTCGCTGGCTGCCGCTGAAGCGCGCGTGACCCAGGTCGAGGCGACCGTGAAAGAGGCGCAAAGCAGCCTGGCACGGCTCGAAGAAGTGGCGCGCTTGTCTGGCGGCAAAGTGCCGTCCAAAGCCGAGCTGGATGCCGGGCAGGCCAACGTCGCCAGAGCCCTGGCAGACGCAGCCAGCGCTCGCGCAAACGTAACCTTGGCCCGCGCGTCGCTCTCAACCGACACCACCAACCTGTCCAAGGCATCCATCCGCTCGCCGATAGACGGCGTGGTACTGACCCGCAGCGTAGACCCCGGCAATGCCGTGGCCGCCTCGCTGCAGGCCGTGACGCTCTTTACCCTGGCCGAAGACCTGAGCAAGCTCAAGCTGCAGGTCAATATTGACGAGGCCGATGTGGGCTCCGTGCAGGTGGGCCAAAAGGCGAGTTTCACGGTGAGTGCGTATCCGGCGCGGCAATACCCGGCCACCATTACGCGCGTGGCCTTTGGCTCCACCATTACTGAAAACGTGGTGACTTATGTGACCTATCTGGATGTCGACAACACAGACTTGTCGCTGCGCCCCGGCATGACGGCTACCAGCACCATCACCGCCACCGAGCGCAAAGACGTGCTGCTGGTGCCCAACACGGCCTTGCGGTTTACGCCAGCGGGCGACGGCGCCAGCAAAAAGAACGGGGGCGGCAGTGTGCTGTCCAGCCTGGTGCCGCGCTTTCCGAGCGCCCGCAAAAAAGCCACCGAAACGGGCAATGCGCGCCAGATCTGGGTGCTGCGTGATGGCGCGGCGGTGCCAGTGGCCGTTACCACCGGCATCAACGATGGCCGCATGACGGAAGTCTCTGGCGACGAGCTCAAAGCCGGCATGCTGGTGATTACCGATCAACGCGCGGCAGGCGCTGCGCCATGACCGACGCCGTGCCCATCATCGAGCTGCGGCAGGTTACCAAGACCTACGGGCAGGGCGCTACCGCGTTGCAGGCGCTCAGGGGTGTGGACCTGACGATTCACAGCGGCGATTTTGTGGCCATCATGGGCCCCAGTGGCTCAGGCAAATCGACCGCCATGAACACATTGGGTTGTCTGGACACGCCTACATCGGGCGCTTATCTGTTTCATGGCCTGCCAGTGCAAAATCTGTCGCGCGATCAACGGGCAAGGTTGCGCCGCCGGTTTCTGGGCTTTGTGTTTCAGGGCTTCAACCTGCTGGCGCGCACCACGGCGCAGGAAAACGTGGAGCTGCCTTTGCTCTACCGCGGCGAGCCCGCCAAAAAGCGCCATGCGGCTGCGGCCAAGGCGTTGGCGTCGGTGGGCCTGACCGGCTGGGAGCACCACACGCCGGCAGAGTTGTCTGGCGGGCAGCAACAGCGCGTGGCCATTGCGCGCGCCATCGTCACCGAGCCGGCCGTGCTGCTGGCCGACGAGCCCACCGGCAACCTGGATACGCAGCGCAGTAAGGAGATCATGGAGCTGCTGTGGTCGCTCAATGCAGACCACGGCATCACCGTGCTGATGGTGACGCACGAGTCCGATATGGCCGCGTATGCCAAACGCATTGTGCGCTTTGTTGATGGCGTGGTGGCGAGCGACACGCTCAACCCGCACCCTGCCGCGCTGGGCGTGGTGGGTGCGGCGGGTACGGTCACTGCTGTGGAGACAGCCTGACATGCTGCTCAATACGATTTTGCTCGCATTGCGCTCTATCAGGCGCAACCTGCTGCGTTCGTTTCTGACGATTCTCGGTATTGTGATTGGCGTGAGCGCGGTGATCACCATGGTGACGCTGGGCAACGGCGCCACGCTGGCGATTCAAAACCAGATTTCGGGGTTGGGCACCAACCTGCTGCAGATTCGCCCCGGCCAGCGTCTTGGGCCAGGTGGCGGCGGTGGCGGCGCAACGGCTTTCAAAGAGGTCGATGCCGATGCCATAGCCAGCCAGATCGGCGGCATAACCGCCGTGGCCCCCGAATCCCGCAGCGGCGGCACGGTGGTGGCCAATGGCCGCAACTGGACCACCAGCTTCATCGGCAGCACCAATACCTGGCTCACCACCGGCAACTGGGCGATAGCCGAAGGCCGCGAGTTCACCGATGCCGAAATGCGCGCCGGTGCCGCCGTGTGCCTGATTGGCGAAACCATTCGGCGCGAGCTGTATGGCAATGTGCCCGCGGTGGGCGCGCCGCTGCGCGTCAAGCAAATCTCGTGCGAGGTGATTGGCGTGCTGGCTTCCAAAGGGCAGGGCAGCTTTGGCAACGATCAGGACGACATGGTGCTCTTGCCCATCAAGACGCTGCAGCGCCGGGTGACCGGTAACACGCGGGTCAACACGCTCCTGGTGTCGATGCAAGACGGCAGCGACCCCGAGCGCGTTAAATCCAGCCTCACGCAGCTCATGCGCGAGCGGCGCAAACTCGCGCCCACGGATGACGACAACTTCAATGTGCTCGATACGAAGCAGCTGGCCGACGCGCTCTCGGGCACCACCAAGGTGATGACGGCGCTCCTGGGCGCGGTGGCGGCGGTGAGCCTGCTGGTGGGTGGCATTGGCATCATGAACATCATGTTGGTGAGCGTGACCGAGCGCACCCGCGAGATTGGTCTGCGCCTGGCCATTGGCGCGATGGAGCGCGAAGTGCTGCTACAGTTTCTGATAGAAGCCGTGGTGCTGGCGGCGCTGGGTGGGTTGATTGGCATTTTGCTGGCCACCGCGGCCACTTTGGGCCTCACCACCGTCATGCAGATTCCCTACCAGTTCGACATGACGGTCAACGTGCTGTCGTTTGTGTTTTCAGCCGGCATTGGCGTGGTGTTTGGTTTCTTCCCGGCCCGCCGCGCCGCGCGGCTCGACCCTATCGAGGCCTTGCGGCACGAGTAGGCAAAACCTGTTCCAGGCCCCGCCTGGCCCTTTGCTCTTCTTCGGCGTCCAGAAAACTTGTCGTGGCGAAGCGTGCGCGCACCAGCGGCGCAGAGATCAGCCCGCCGCGCACCCCTTCTTTGACCCAACGCAGATCGTTCGGCTGCAGCCGCGCAAGTTTGGAGACGGCCGCGTCGTGTGGCTCCAAAAACCAGACGACCAGGCCCTCATGTTCGTGCCTTAGCATGCGCGCCTCCCACCCGTCGGGCAGGGTCGGCAGCGCAGGCGTCACGCCGTCCAGATAGATACCGTGTGTGCGATGAAAGGGGCTGCCCTCGCCCAGCTCGGGAAGCAGGCTGAATATGCGGTCAGGATCATTCTTGGTGTAGGCATCAACGTCAATCGACATCGACATGCCAGACGGTATGTCGGACGTGGGCTCCAATCCAAGAATCGACAGACTGCCGATGACGACAAACTCAGAGTGTCCCGAAGAGGCCTTGGCTTGCGAGAGTAAGCTGATTAGGGCAGCGAGCCTCATGCTGGCAGCACGAAGGGCGAGTTTTGACGCATGGGCGCGGCCCATTCGTCATCCGGGCTTGTCATGGCGCGGGCCAACTCGGTCGGCGGCAGGTCCAGCCAGGCGCGCCAGCGTGAAATGTAGTCGTCACTGCACAGATGCCCCGCTTGCCACAAGTCAACCATCGCCTTTGCCTGCGCAATCAGGTCATCGCGCTCGGCAGGCGGCAAGGTAAGCAGTTTGACCGCTAGCTTCAGGTGCCTGGTTGCGCGGTCACGATCTCGCTCGCACTGCGCCGCGCGCGCCACGCGGCGCGGGTCCCTGTCCTGCATGGGGTCGAGCCACGATGGCG
>JAHEBY010000313.1 GCA_024642025.1 Comamonadaceae bacterium
CCCGCGTCCACGGTGAAGTTCAGTGGCGCGGCGACAGATCAGAGCGCTGATGTTTCGGCGGTAATAGCTGGCCTGCCGCTGACCGTGGCGGCGCCCTATTTGGCGGGCATGCTGGAGCCAACGCTTACGGGCAGCCTGAATGCCGATGTGGGTGTGAACTGGAAGGCGCCAGAGGTCCTGCTGGACGTCAAGACCTTGGTGCTTAACGACTTGAGTCTGCAACAAAAGGCGCCGCCGTCGAAAGGGCCGGCAATTCGGGTTGCATCCTTGGCATCGATTAAAAAGCTCGAAGTTTCCCAGGCCCAGATCGATCTGGGCAAGCAAAGCGTGACGGTTGGCAAGCTGGCGGTTGCCCAACCCAAAGCCGCCGTTCAACGGGGTGAAGACAAGCGCTGGATGTTCGAGTCCTGGCTGAAAGGCGGCGACGGCAAAGCCGGGCCTGTCAAGGCGAACCCCGCCGAGGCTGAAAAACCCTGGGCGGTGGTCGTCAATGACTTATTGGTGGATGGAGGTGCCGTCAGTTTTGAAGACAAGGCGGTTCCAGGCAAACCAGTATCGTTTGACGTGTCTGCCCTCAAGGTGCAGATGAAAAACGTGACACCCGAGGGCAAGAAGCCGTCGCCGCTCCATGTCGCCGCACGCATCAAGGCGGGCCAGACCGAGCCAGGATCGATGGAATACAAGGGCAATCTGGGCTGGGCGCCGCTGACGGCGCAGGGCAGCCTTGGCGTGAAGCAGCTACCGGTGCACGCCTTTGAGCCGTATTTTGGTGATGCGCTCAATATCGAGCTGCTGCGTGCAGACGCCGGTTTCAACGGCAATGTTCGTCTGTCACAGGGCACGGCGGGCCTGACTGCCAAGGTCAACGGCGACGTAGTGCTGGAAGAATTCAGGGCCAACTCGGTGAGTGCAGACAAGGCGGGCGACCTGAAGATCGCGGAAGAAATGTTGAACTGGAAGGCCTTAAGTCTGCGGGGCCTGGACGTGGCCTTGACGCCTGGCGCTGCTACTACGGTCGACGTCAAAGAGACGGCGCTGACCGATTTCTTCGCTCGTGTGATCATCAATGAAACCGGGCGCATCAACCTGCAGGACCTGGTGAAGGGGGCCGCACCCGCAGGCAATGCCGCTCCTCTCGCCCCGACCGGGCCAGCGAAGCCGTCAGGTGTTCAAAATGCTACTAATGTAATAGCTGCGAGCGCTCAATCGACGGGGGCTACAGGCCAAAATGACGCCCTAAAGCCCGCGCCTGATGATGGAATGGCGCCGGTTATCAATATTGGCCCGGTAAGTCTGATTAACGGCAAGGTATTCTTCTCGGACCGTTTCGTCAAACCCAACTACTCGGCCAATTTGAGTGAGCTTACCGGCAAGCTCAGTGCGTTCTCGTCGGTGGCCGTGCAGGGGGCCCCGCAACTGGCTGATCTGGAGCTTCGCGGGCGCGCAGAAGGCACGGCGTCTCTGGAAATACTGGGCAAACTCAACCCGCTGGCCAAACCTTTGGCGCTGGACATCAAAGGCAAAGTGCGTGATCTGGAGCTGCCACCGCTGTCACCTTACAGCGTGAAATATGCAGGGCATGGCATCGAGCGCGGCAAGATGAGTGTCGACGTGTCGTATCTTGTCCAGCCCGACGGCCAGCTCACCGCCAGCAACAATATCATCCTCAACCAGCTCAGTTTTGGTGAGAAAGTGGAGGGTGCACCCAATAGTTTGCCCGTCAAGCTGGCCGTGGCACTGCTGGCGGACCGCAATGGCGTGATCGATATCAATTTGCCCATCAAGGGCTCGCTAAACGACCCACAGTTCAGCTTGGGGCCGATCATTTTCAAGGTCATCGTCAACCTGATCGTGAAGGCCATCACCTCGCCATTTAGCCTGCTGGCGAGCGCGATTGGCGGCGGCGGAGACGAGCTCAGCATGGTGAGTTTTGCTCCCGGCAGCGCGGTGCTGGCACCCGCCGCCCAGGCCGGGCTCGATAAAGTGGCCAAGGCGCTATTGGATCGTCCGGCCCTGAAGATGACCGTGGTGGGCACCGCCAGCCTGGAAGTCGAGCGCGATGGCTACAAGCGTGAACGGCTCAAGGCTCTCTTGCTGGCCGAGAAGCGCCGCGCAGCTGTGGTGGCGGGCCAGAGCGCGACCGCTGTGCCCGCCGTGACAGAAGCAGAGGCCCCGGCTTTGCTCAAGGAGGTCTACAAGCGGGCCGACATTCCCAAGCCACGAAACCTCATCGGGATCGCGAAGGATATTCCACCGCCAGAGATGGAAGCCTTGTTGCTGGCCAGCATCTCTGTGTCGGAAGACGTGATTCGCGAGCTGGCGCTTCAGCGTGGCGTTATCGTTAAAGACTACCTGGCGGGCAAGAATCTGCCGGTGGAGCGGCTGTTTCTGGGTGCAGCCAAACCCGTAGTTGCAGACGGCAAGTGGACACCGCGTGCTGATTTGAGTCTGGCTTCAAATTAGACGGAATTGTTGGCTGCGACTTGGGCGGAAGTGAAATACCGGCGAAAATAGTGGCTTGCAGGACGCTTTAGAGTCTTGCCAAACCTTTTGTGAATCGCCCCGTGACCTCGACAGCACCAACCAAACACAACGATATCCAACAGCTTGACGGTATGACCGGCGGCGCCTTTTCTGCCGCGACATCCGGTGAACGCGCCGCCAAGGTGCGGGATTGGCTGGCTACAAATCCCGACGTCGACCATATGCAGGAGGTATTTCGGGAACTTAGTGCCAAAGACAAGGGTGCTGCAAAGCCTCTTCGCGAGAAGCTGGACGAAATCAAGCGTGCCAAAGGGCAGGATGCATTGGCTGCTGAATGGGCGCAAAAGGCGCAGGCCTTGATGGACCTGAGCAAGCTCAATATTGCTGATGCCCTGGCGTGGCAGCGGGACGCCGCCAAAGCCGGCGCACCGCTCAGCCGGGAACCTCTGGCAACGATCAAGGTGCAACTGGCGGACCGCGTGAAGGTGATAGAAGACCTGCAACACCGGGTGCAGGTGCAGCGTGAATCCGCCGTGCTTCTGGCTCAACGCATCGAAGTGCTGTCCACCAAGTCCTGGAAAGATGCCAAGTCCGTGTTGGACGCACTTAAAGCCGATGTTGCACATTGGCAGTCTCAGGCTGGCGAGCTACAAGCCGATGCAAGCTGGGCCAGCGTAGATGCCAAATTCCCGCCCCTGCTGGAAACATCGAGCGCGCAATTGCTGGTGGTGTGGGAGGCGTTTGAGGGCGCGCTTGAACAGGCGGTCGCAGCGGCCGAAGATGGGTCGGCACCGCTTCCGCCCGTGCCGGTGTGGGCCGATGAATTGCGGGGCGCACGTGGTGTGCCGGTCGAGGCGGCTCAACGCCCGCAGAAGCCGAAGATTGACCCGGAAGTACGCGACAGGGCTATTGCCGTGGTGCGCGACACGCTCTCAAAGCTTGAGTTGGAAATTGCTGAGGGCCATGGCAAAGCCAGTGCTGGCGCGGCCGCTGCCCTGCGCAACGCGTTGAAAGAGTTTGGTCGGCTGATCGATTCCAAGCTGGAGAATCAAGCCCATGCTGCATTGGCTGCTGCGGGCGAACTCGAAGGCTGGCAGCGCTGGCGAGCCGACCAATTGCGCGAGGAACTGGTTTCCAAGGCGGAAGGCCTGCTCAAACGCCCGGAAGGTCAGGCTATCGGTGGGCGCAAGATGCAGGAAAACCTGCGCACGCTTCGCGAGCAATGGAAGCAGACCGACCAGGGCGGCGTGCCCAATCACGCGTTGTGGAAGCGTTTCGATGAGGCTTGCAACGAGGCTTACAAGGTGGTGGAGGCCTGGCTCGAAA
>JAHEBY010000314.1 GCA_024642025.1 Comamonadaceae bacterium
TCAATGTGATTGCCAGTGAGTTCAAGGGGCGCAATGTGCTGCTGGTGGACGATTCGATCGTGCGGGGCACGACCAGCCGCGAGATCGTGCAGATGGCGCGCGATGCGGGTGCCAAAAAAGTCTATCTGGCCAGCGCGGCACCGCCCGTGCGCTTTCCCAACGTGTATGGCATCGACATGCCGTCGGAAGAAGAGCTGGTGGCACACAACCGCACGGTTGAAGAAGTGCGACAGATTATTGGCTGCGACGCGCTGATTTATCAGGACGTGGGCGCGATGAAAAATGCCATTGGCGCGCTCAACCCGCAGCTTGAAGGCTTCGATGCGTCGTGCTTTGACGGTATTTACGTGACCGGCGACATCACGTCAGACGATCTGTCAAGAATGCGCGGCCAACGCGTGGCGGACGACCAGAGCGCGAACGACGATGAGACCAACGCAGACAACACCGGTGACGATGGCCTGAGGTCGCGACTGGCGTTGCCCAACCACGCTGATTGAGACGATTTTGAAGAAGTTGCCTGATAACTTGCACCTCGACACCCTGGCGGTGCACGTGGCTGCCGCCAAAAGCCAGTTCGGTGAAAATTCCGAGGCTCTTTTCCTGACCAGCGGCTATGTGCAGCCCGACGCGGAAACGGCAGCGCGCCGCTTTGCCGGAGACGAAGAGGGCTACACCTACAGTCGCCTGGGCAACCCCACCGTAACCAGCCTGGAGCTGCGCCTGGCGGCGCTGGAAGGCGCCGAGGCGGCCATCGCCACTTCAACCGGCATGTCCGCCATTTTGCTGATGTGCATGGGCTTGCTTAAAAGTGGTGACCACGTCATCTGCTCGCACTCAATGTTTGGCTCCACCATCAAGCTGATCGGAACGGAGTTTGCCAAGTTTGGTGTGCAATGCAGTTTTGTGTCGCAAACCAATGTGATCGAGTGGAAAGAGGCGATAAGACCCAACACACGTTTGCTGTTCGCTGAAACGCCCACGAATCCCTTGACGGATGTTTGCGATATACGGGCATTGGCTGACATTGCGCACAATGCGGGCGCCTTGCTGGCCGTTGACAACTGCTTTTGCACGCCCGCGCTGCAAAAACCGATTCAGCTGGGTGCCGACCTGATTGTGCACTCGGGCACCAAGCATCTGGACGGCCAGGGTCGCGTGATGGCTGGCGCGCTGTGCGGTACACAGAAGCTGATGGATGAGGTGTTGCTGCCTGTCATGCGCAGCGCGGGCATGACGCTCTCTCCCTTTAATGCCTGGGTGGTTCTCAAGGGGCTGGAAACATTGGGTATCCGTATGGAAGCGCAAAGTGAGCGCGCGCTGCAGATGGCCCGCTGGCTCGAGAGCCAATCGCAGGTGGCGCGCGTGTATTACCCTGGTCTGCAAAGTCATGCGCAGCACGAACTGGCGATGGCGCAGCAAAGCGGCAAAGGAGGCGCGGTTTTGTCGTTTGAAGTGCGTGCTGCTTCGCCAGAGGAAGCGCGCCGACGTGCTTTCCATGTGCTCGATTCGGTAAACACGATGGCCTTGTGTACGAACCTGGGCGATGTCAAAAGCCTGGTTTCACATCCTGCGAGCACCTCGCACGGCCGCCTGACCGAGGCACAGCGCAAGCTTGCCGGTATCGGTCAGGGATTGATCCGGCTGTCGGTAGGTCTCGAACATGTTGACGACTTGAAGGCGGATCTGGCCCGTTGCCTGGCATCCATTTCCTGAGTCATGATCAGAACCCGCATTGCTCCTTCCCCAACTGGCTTTTTGCATTTGGGCACTGCCCGTACCGCCTTGTATTCCTGGGCTTATGCCCGCCACCACGGTGGCAAGTTTGTACTGCGAATCGAAGACACGGACGTGGCCCGCTCTACGCAGGATTCGGTCGATCAGATATTGGCGTCCATGCACTGGCTCGGGCTTGATTACGACGAGGGCCCGATCTACCAAATGCAGCGGCTCGCGCGCTACAGCGAAGTGGCCGAGAAATTGATCGCTGAAGGCAAGGCTTATCGCTGCTACAGCACACCTGAAGAGCTTGAGGCCACCCGCGAAGCCAAGCGGGCGCGGGGAGAGAAGGCGCTGTATGACGGCCGCTGGCGTCCGGCGCCGGGCAAAACCTTGCCGTCGATTCCGGCTGGCGTGGCGCCCGTGGTGCGGTTTTGCAATCCGCCGGATGGCGACGTGACCTGGAACGATTTGGTCAAAGGTCCGATCACCATCAACAACCGCGAGATTGATGACCTCATCATCATGCGCACAGATGGCGTGCCCACCTACAATTTTGCGGTGGTGGTTGACGACTGGGACATGCAGATCAGCCATGTTTTCCGGGGCGATGAGCATATCAACAACACACCGTGGCAAATCAATATCTTTAATGCATTGGGTGTGCCATTGCCGCAGTTTGGGCACTGTCCGGTGATTTTGGGCGACGACGGTCAGAAACTCTCCAAGCGGCGCGGCGCCGTGAGCGTGACGGCCTATGAAGAGGGCGGTTACTTGCCCGAAGCCATGCTGAACTATTTGGCGCGGCTCGGTTGGAGCCATGGCGACGACGAGCTGTTTACCAGGGTTCAGCTCGTGAGCTGGTTTGATGGCAGCCACCTGAACAGGAGCCCGGCCCAGTGGGACCCGGCCAAGCTGCTTTGGGTCAATGCCCAATACATGAAGCTCGCCGATGACCAGCGGTTGGCCTCATTGGTGGCGGGTCAATTGGCCAAGCTGCCGGTTCCGCTGCACGTGGAGCCCGATGGGCGACTGCAAGGCATTTGTGCGCTGTTCAAAGACCGTTGCGACACCACGGTTGCGCTGGCGGCCTGGGCCAGCAAGATCTATGGCGACGTTGCGCCGGACGAAGCGGAGAAAAAGCAGCATGTCACCGATTCCGTTCGCCCGGCTCTCGCGTTGCTGGCTGAAAAGCTGGCTCAATGTGCATGGGACAAGCCGGCGATTGCGGCAGCCATTAAGGAAACCCTGGCCGGCACTGGGCTGAAGATGCCCCAGTTGGCCATGCCAGTGCGTGTTTTGGTGTTGGGCACAGCTCAAACGCCGTCACTGGACGCGGTTTTGGCACTGCTTGACCGCGACACCGTATTGGCGCGGCTCGGACGCGCCTGAATTTCAGGCTATAATTTGAGGCTCGGGAATTGGGGCGCATTGAGACTTGGGTTTCGCTGCGCCTTAGGTTTGGGGGTATAGCTCAGCTGGGAGAGCGCTTGCATGGCATGCAAGAGGTCAGCAGTTCGATCCTGCTTACCTCCACCAACAGTTTTCGAAGATTTTCGGTATTTCGTTGATATTGAAAGTTCCAAGGTTTTGACCCCATCGTCTAGAGGCCTAGGACATCACCCTTTCACGGTGAGTACCGGGGTTCGAATCCCCGTGGGGTCGCCAGAATCATCGCAAGATGGATCTGCACAAGCAGGTAACAGCCGGTTCGCAAGAGCCAGTTGCTTGGCTCGAAAGGGCAAAGTTGCCGCTACCAGGAGTGGTAGTTCAGTTGGTTAGAATACCGGCCTGTCACGCCGGGGGTCGCGGGTTCGAGTCCCGTCCACTCCGCCAAATAAAATTAACGGGTTGCAGCAGTTTTGTTGCAACCCGTTTTTCTTTGGTCGCATCTCCATTACCATCTTTGATATGAGTTTGTTGAAGCGTTTGCTTCCCTTCCTGAGTTGGCCGCGGCCAAGCCTTGAGCTGATGAAAGGTGAGGCGCTGGCTGGTCTTGCCGTGGGCTTGATGGTCATTCCGCAAGGTGTTGCCTACGCGGCATTGGCGGGCATGCCGTTGGTGACCGGTATTTATGCCTCGATGCT
>JAHEBY010000315.1 GCA_024642025.1 Comamonadaceae bacterium
ACATCAATGTAGAAATAGTATTCCCACTGACCGGTGCGGGCCGGTCGCGACTCAAAACGGGTCATGGAAACGCCATGATTTTTTAGTGGCACCAGCAAGTCATGCACGGCGCCCGGCTGATTGGGCACGGACACAATGAGGCTGGTGCAGTCGTTGCCGGTAGGCGGTGGCGTGCCCAGCGTTTGCGGCATGCAGACAATTGCAAAACGGGTGCGGTTGTAGGCGTCGTCCTGGATTGCGTGTGCAATGATATGCAAGCCAAATTGCGTTGCTGCGCGATCACCAGCCAGCGCCGTCCAGGCAGGGTTGGTGGTTGCCAGGCGGGCGCCTTCGGCGTTGCTTGAAACCGGGCGCCGCTCGGCATGCGGCAGGTGCTTGGACAACCAGGCTTGGCACTGAGCCAGCGCCTGCGGATGAGCGAGGACGACTTCGATCCCTTCAAGTGAATTTTCCTGCCGCAAGAGGTGATGCCGCACCAGCAGCGTGACTTCGCCAACGACGTGGGTTGGCGAATGCAGGAACAGATCCAGCGAGCGGGTAACAACGCCTTCCGTGGAGTTCTCAACCCCGACTACGCCAAACTGCGCGCTGCCCGCAGCGGTGGCATGCATGACCTCGTCAAAGTTGGCGCAGTAGATCAGATCGGCAGCCCCGCCAAAATACTCAATGGCCGCCTGTTCGCAAAAGGTGCCCGCAGGGCCCAGCACGGCTACCCGCTGAGGCGCCTCAAGGGCGAGGCATGCCGACATGATCTCGCGCCATATGGCCGTGACGTGCTGACTCTTCAACGGCCCGGGGTTGGTTTGCTGAATCTTGCTGATAACCTGCGCCACTCGGTCTGGCCTGAAGAACGCCGTGCCTTCGCGCTTTTTCACCTCGCCCACCTGTTCGGCAACCAACGCGCGCTGGTTGAGCAATGTCAGCAGTTGCTCATCAATCGCATCGATCCGTACGCGAAGATCAGCCAAACTTGGAAGTGGCTTTTGAGAGTCAGTCATGACAGATTGGTTGTGTCGGGTTTGGCTCAGGCCCGGTTTTGCTCGAATTCACGCATGTAGGTCACCAGCGTCTCGACGCCTGCCATCGGCATGGCGTTATACAGACTGGCCCGCATGCCACCGACTGATTTGTGCCCCTTGAGTTGCAACAGTCCACGCGTCTGCGCACCGGCCAGAAACGCCTCATTGCGCGATTCATCGCGCAAAAAAAATGGAACGTTCATGCGCGATCGGCACCCCAGGTCCACGCGATTTTCATACAGCCGGGATTGGTCAATTGCGCCGTAAAGCATGCTGGCCCGATCGATGCTGCGCCGCTCCATCTCAGCCACTCCGCCTTGCCGCTTGATCCACTGAAACACGAGACCCGCCATATAGATGGCGTAGGTCGGAGGCGTGTTGTACATCGAGTCATTGTCCGCGACGGTCTTGTAGTTGAATGCGCTGGGGCACACTTTCAACGCTCGGCCCAATAGATCCTGGCGCACAACAACCACCGTTAAACCCGCGGGCCCCAAGTTCTTCTGGGCCCCGGCGAAGGCAAGTCCGACCCGGCTCCAGTCCACGGGCCTTGATGCCACTTGAGACGAGAAGTCAATAACCAGCGCAGCTCGGGAGCCCAGTGCCCGGAGGTCTGGTAGCGTCTGGAATTCGACCCCGTGAATGGTCTCGTTGGTGCACAGGTGCACGTAACTGGCATCGCCGTCAAGCTGCCAGTTGGCAGGAGTCGGAATGTCCGTAAAGTCAGATGAAGCGCCGCTCGCAGCAACCCGAGTCTGACAATATTTGCCGGCTTCCTTGAATGACTTTTCGCTCCAGCCGCCGGTAATCACAAAGTCGGCACGGCCGGGTTCATCAGCGTTTCCAGCCAGGGCGCTCAGGTTCATTGGCACGATCGCGTTTTCAGCGAGTCCGCCGCCTTGCATAAACAGGATTTTGAAATCTGGCGGAACAGCCAGCAGCTCGCGCAGGTCAGATTCGGCGCGCTCATAAATCGAGATGAAAGCCTTTCCCCGGTGGCTCATTTCCATCACACCCATTCCGGTGCCGCGGCCGTTGGCGTCGGGCCAGTCCAGCATTTCGGCAGCAGCCTGCGCCAACACTTCGGCTGGCATGGTAGCGGGTCCGGCAGAAAAATTATAGGGGCGTTGCATGGGCGAAATGATTAGTAAAATGGGCCTTAGCCCTCTATTTATATGCCTTAACAGCTATTTATTATGTAGCAAATCTTGTTCCCCATCACTTGGAAACCGAGAGTGGTCAAGAATCGCCTGGACTTACGTCCTGCGGCGCACCGTCGCTTGCACTTGAGTCGCCCGAACCGTCGCTGTCTGATCCGTTCGCATCGTTCTCCACGATGCGCTGCAAACCACTGAGTTGAGAACCCTCGTCCAGGCCGATCAGGGTGACGCCTTGGGTAGCACGGCCCATCTCGCGGATTTCAGCGACACGTGTACGCACCAGCACGCCGGTGTCAGTGATCAACATGATTTCGTCGTCAGCGTGCACCAGAGTGGCGGCCACAACCTTGCCATTTCGGCCAGACTGCTGAATGGCGATCATGCCTTTCGTGCCTCGGCCATGGCGGGTGTATTCGGTGATGCTGGTGCGTTTGCCATAGCCGTTTTCGGTGGCCGTGAGCACGCTTTGCTGCTCGTCTTCTGCCACCAGCATCGCGATCACCCCTTGGCCATCATCCAGCATCATCCCTCGCACTCCGCGCGCGTTGCGGCCCATTGGGCGAACATCGTTCTCGTCAAAGCGCACCGCCTTGCCGCCGTCAGAGAACAGCATCACATCATGCTGGCCATCGGTCAGCGCGGCGCCGATCAGGAAATCACCGTCATCAAGGCCAACGGCAATGATGCCGGCCTTGCGCGGATTGCTGAAGTCTTCCAGAGGGGTTTTCTTGACCGTGCCCATGCTGGTAGCCATGAACACATACTGATCTGCCGGGAATTTTGTCTTGTCTCCTGTCAGAGGCAGCACGACATTGATTTTTTCCCCTTCAACCAATGGGAACATGTTGACAATGGGACGACCGCGTGATCCGCGGGAGCCTTGCGGAACCTCCCACACCTTGAGCCAGTACATGCGGCCCCGATTGCTGAAACACAAAATGTATTCGTGCGTATTGGCAATGAAGAGCTGGTCGACCCAATCATCCTGCTTGGTTGCAGTGGCTTGCTTGCCGCGCCCGCCGCGCTTTTGCGCACGATATTCGCTCAAAGGCTGGCTCTTGATATAACCGCCGTGGGATAACGTGACCACCATATCGGTGGGCGTAATCAGGTCTTCTGTGGAGAGATCAAAGGAGCTGTGCTCGACGAGGCTTCGGCGTGCGCCCAGCTTGGTCTGGCCAAATTCCTGTTTGATGGCTGCCAACTCATCACTGATGATCGTCGACACCCGTGCGGGCTTGGCCAAAATGTCCAGCAGGTCTTCAATCTCGGCCATGACCTCTTTATATTCGGTCACGATCTTGTCCTGCTCAAGCCCGGTGAGCCGCTGCAAACGCATCTGCAGGATTTCCTGCGCCTGGGTTTCGCTCAGGCGATAAAGGCCATCGCTGCCCATCCCGAATTCTTTTTCAAGACCGTCCGGGCGATAGTCGTCGGCACTGATCACGCCGCCGTCAGCCCGGGCGCGCGTGAGCATCTCGCGCACCAGCTTGCTGTCCCACGGCTTGTGCATCAATTCCAGCTTGGCCACCGGAGGCGTAGGCGCATTGCGAATGATGGCAATGAATTCGTCAATGTTGGCCAGCGCCACGGCCAGACCTTCCAGTACA
>JAHEBY010000316.1 GCA_024642025.1 Comamonadaceae bacterium
TCGATGCCAGCAGCTTCTCACCAAAGCCGACATCACCTTTTTTGAACTTGATGGCCTTGGCCCGCAGCATGGTATGCGGAAAATCCAGATTGAACTCGTGGGGCGGCACGTAAGGGCATTTGGTCAGGTAGCACAGGTCACACAGGTAGCACTGATCCACCACCTTCCAGTAATCCTTTTTGTCAACGCCATCGACCTCCATGGTTTTGCTCTCGTCTACGAGGTCAAACAACGTGGGGAAGGATCCACACAGGCTGACACAGCGACGGCAGCCATGACAGATATCGAAGATGCGTTCCATTTCGTGGAACGTCTTTTCCTCGTCGTAGTAGTCGGCGCCTTTCCAGTCGATGGCGTGACGGGTGGGAGCGGACAAATTACCTTCGGTTGCCATGGTGATTTCGCTAAAAAAGCGCTCTTTCTTGTCTGGTTTGGGTTTAGAGCCGATTGACCGCCACCGGAAGGCCGACGGGCGACAAGGCTCGCCTAAAAAGGCTCTGAATTTTCTGAATTGGGCACTACCGCCATCAAGGCGGCAACGCCCAACACAGACCTATCGAAACCGATCAGTCAAACGGCGATCAGTCGGCCAGCTCTGCCAAAGCCTTGGCATAGCGGTTGGCGTGTGAACGCTCAGCCTTGGCCAGGGTTTCGAACCAGTCGGCCACTTCATCATGCCCTTCGGTGCGAGCGGTCTTGGCCATACCTGGGTACATGTCGGTGTACTCATGCGTTTCGCCGGCGACAGCTGATTTCAGGTTGTCACGGGTCGAGCCAAACGGCAGGCCAGTGGCCGGGTCGCCGCAGGTTTCGAGCCACTCGAGGTGACCGTGGGCGTGCCCCGTCTCACCCTCTGCGGTAGAGCGGAACAGCGCTGCAACGTCTGGCTGACCTTCAACGTCGGCCTTGTTCGCGAAATACAGATAACGGCGATTGGCCTGAGACTCGCCTGCGAAGGCGGCCTTCAGGTTGTCTTCCGTCTTTGAGCCTTTTAGTGCTGCCATGGAAATCTCCTGGTTGGTTGAAAAAATGATTTTGCTTTGAGCCGTGGTTCAAAGAAAGGACAGGTTAGCGCAGTTATGTGACACCGTCTAATTGGTTGAGTCAATATTGATTATAGTCAATAACTATCAAAATGTATTGATCGATATATTAACGCAAGAACGCTTTCGCCAACCAGTGGAAGGCCATTTCATCGCCCCACGGAAGGGTTTTAAATTTCGATTAGAGAAAGTTATTACGATTAAGTAAATATTTTAGAATGGCAGATGATGTCGCAACAAAAGGGACCATGCTATGGCCGCAGCTACGAAAACGACGAAGACGCCCGCTCGCGAACCCGCGCCGCTACCTGCGCCCGCGCCCATCCACCAGCTGCACCATTACGCCTACCGCGCACGCGATGCAGAGGAAACCCGGCACTTTTACGAAGACATTCTGGGTTTGCCGATGTATCACATCATCCAGAGCGACCATGTGCCCAGCACGGGCGAATACTGCCCATACACCCATTTTTTCTTTCGCCTGCAGGATGGATCCTTCATCGCATTCTTCGATCTGGGAGACGACGAGGCCGCACTGCCCTCGCCCAACACGCCCGCTTGGGTGAACCACGTGGCGTTTCGCGTGGATACAGTCGCAGAGCTTGAGGCGATGAAAGGGCGTCTGCAAGCCCACGGCGTGAAAGTGCTCGGCGTCACAGACCACCATATTTTTAAAAGCATCTATTTCTTCGACCCGAACGGCGTAAGGCTGGAGCTGTGCGCACAAGTCGCCAGTGAATTCGAAATGCTCGAGCAGAGCAAGACGGCGCATGCGCGGTTGAATGAATGGACCGCACGCAAAGAGCAGTGGCGCAAAGACCGCGCGGCTGGCCAGCCGTCGTCGGCACTCAAGCCACAACAAAACGACCGGCCAGAATACGTGCCCGACCACGCTGGCAAATAATCCGCCGTCGGCAGGTTGGCAACGATTGTTGCCATGTTTAAGGCGCCCTAAGCATCTTGATGCCCGGTAAAACACAACGGCCTTAGGGCCATTTATCAAGGGTTTGCCACTGAGCAGAAGGCTTCCTTCTGGAGCACCCAAATCGTCAGCATGGCATGCCCGCGCAAGGACCCCAGTAAAATCAACTGTCCCCGCCGTCTGCCCCTATGACCCAAACCACCGCCTCCCCGACCCCCACCAACGCAACTGTCAGCGTCACTCAACCCGGGCTTGAAAGCCTGTCCAAATCATTCGAGCCTGCTGCACTGGAAGCCCATTGGGGACCCGAGTGGGAAAAGCGCGGCTATGGCGTGGCGGGCAGCAAAGGGACGGGCAAACCCGATGCATCGGCACCATCGTTCGCTATCCAGCTGCCGCCGCCAAACGTGACCGGCACCCTGCACATGGGCCACGCATTTAACCAGACCATCATGGACAGCCTCACGCGCTACCACCGCATGCTGGGGCACAACACGGTCTGGGTCCCCGGCACGGACCACGCCGGCATTGCCACTCAGATCGTGGTGGAGCGCCAGCTACAGGCGCAGGGCATCAACCGTCATGACATGGGGCCAACGCCTGCGCAGGCGCGCAAAAACTTCGTTGCCAAAGTGTGGGAGTGGAAAGAAAAAAGCGGCAACACCATCACCACTCAGATGCGCCGCATGGGCGACAGCGTGGACTGGAGCCGCGAGTACTTCACGATGGACGACAAATTGTCCAGGGTGGTGACCCAGACCTTCGTCAAGCTCTACGAGCAGGGCCTGATCTACCGCGGCAAGCGCCTGGTGAACTGGGACCCGGTGTTGATGAGCGCTGTGAGCGACCTGGAGGTGGAGAGCGAAGAGCGCGAAGGCTTCATGTGGCACATCGAATACCCGTTCAGCGACGGCCCACAAACCGCCGCCGACGGCACCTCTCTGCGTGGCATGCACATTGCCACCACCCGCCCCGAGACCATGCTCGCCGACGGCGCGCTGGCGGTTCACCCAGAGGATGAGCGCTACAAGCACCTGGTTGGCAAGATGGTGGACCTGCCACTGTGCGACAGGCAGATTCCGGTGATTGCCGACGACTTTGTAGATCGCGAGTTCGGCAGCGGCTGCGTCAAGATCACTGGCGCGCACGATTTCAACGACTACGCCTGCGCGCAGCGCCACAAGCTGCCGATGATCACCATCTTCACGCTGGACGCCAAGATCAACGAAAACGGCCCGGCAAACTATCGTGGACTGGACCGCTACGACTGCCGCAAGGCGGTTTTGAAAGATCTCGAAGCGCAGGGCTTCCTGCAAAAGGCTGTGCCGCACAAAAACATGGTGCCGGTGTGTGGGCGCACCGGCCAGGTGGTGGAACCCATGCTGACAGACCAGTGGTTTGTAGCGATGAGCAAGGTCAGCGACGCCGACCCCACCGGCAAAAGCATCGCGCAAAAGGCGGTTGACGCAGTTCACTCAGGCGAGGTCAAGTTCGTGCCTGAAAACTGGGTCAATACCTACAACCAGTGGATGAACAATATTCAGGACTGGTGCATCAGCCGCCAGCTGTGGTGGGGCCATCAGATACCGGCCTGGTACGACGAAGACGGCAAGGTATACGTAGCGCACGATGAGGCCGAAGCGCGAGCCAAAGCGCCGGGCAAAACCCTGAAGCGCGATGAAGACGTGCTCGACACCTGGTACTCCTCTGCGCTGGTGCCATTCAGCACCATGGGCTGGCCTGAGAATGGCCCCCACGCTCCACCGTTTCACGGGTCGCTGCCCCCCGAGGGGGCTAATTTTCCCAGGGGCGGCCCG
>JAHEBY010000020.1 GCA_024642025.1 Comamonadaceae bacterium
AGCTGGCCGGATCCTGCGCCCCGGACACTGCCACTTTCTGGTTGAAGATAAAGAACGGCACGCCATTGATGCCCATTTGCCGGGCCCGCGCGTCTGCCTGGGCAACACCTGCAAGCACGGTAGGGTCGGTGACGTAGGCCCGCGCGGCATCCGCGTCAAGACCCGCTTCCGTCGTGATATCTGCCAGCACGTCAGGGCTGCCGATGAACCTGTTTTCCATGAAGTAGGCGTGAAGGATGCGTTCCTTCACATCGTTGCCGTCTGCACCATCCTGCTGAGCAAAGGCAATCAACGCATGCGCGGCCAGCGTGTTGGGTTGAAGGGTGATGCCGTCAATGTTCAGCTCCAGCCCCGCGCCGCGGCCCGCTGCACGCACGCGTTCGTAAATTTCAGTGGCCCGTGCAGGTCCGCCAAATTTGTCCTCCAGGTACTGCTTGCGGGAGATACCTTCAGTTGGCATGTCCGGGTTGAGCTGAAACGGATGCCAGCGAATGACGGGTCTGGGCAGCGTTGCAGCTTCGGACATGGCCAGCGCAGCTTCGAGCTTGCGCTTGCCGATGAAGCACCAGGGGCAAACCACATCGGAGACGATATCGATGGTGAGGGTAGGTGAGTTCATAAAAGCAGTTATCTTTGGCAATTAAAGAGGCCGTTAGCCCTCGCCGGATATGCACGAGTAGATATAAATAGTGTAGCAATCACGAATAGTATGCGGATAACCTTCAAGCCATCCATGCCGTGGAGCCAGGTCGCCCGGGAAGCTGCAGCATGGCCGTACTGGGCGGTGTGTGGGCAATCCGGCGACCGCGCCGGAAGACGCTCAGCCGCGTCGCCCGCAGGCGGATCGCCTCCACTGTGTCACGTGCCTGCAGCAGCACAAAGTCCGCATGGCAACCGGGAGCCAGGCCGTAGCCCTCAAGCTGCAGAATTTTCGCGGCGTTGACGGTGACAGCATCAAAGCATTGCCGCATCGCGGCTTGCGAGGTCATTTGCGCCACATGCAGGCCCATGCTGGCCACCTCCAGCATGTCTCCCGAGCCCAGCGAATACCACGGGTCCATCACGCAATCCTGGCCGAACGCCACGTTGATGCCTTGCGCCAGCAATTCCGGCACCCGCGTCATGCCACGGCGTTTGGGGTAAGTATCGTGGCGGCCCTGCAAGGTAATGTTGATGAGCGGGTTGCTCACCACATTGACTTCGGCTTCAGCCATCAGCGGCAGCAACTTTGACACGTAATAGTTATCCATGGAATGCATGGACGTGAGGTGCGAGCCCGTTATCCGCCCGTGCATGCCCAATCGCTGGGCTTCGAACGCCAGCGTTTCAATGTGGCGCGAAAGCGGGTCGTCAGACTCATCGCAATGCATGTCCACCAGTTTGCCCTGCTCTGCGGCAAGCTCGCACAGCAGCTTGACGCTCAAGGCGCCTTCGCTCATGGTGCGCTCGAAGTGCGGAATGCCACCAACCACATCTGCGCCCATGACCAGCGCACGCTTGAGTTTGTCCATACCCTGCGGGTCCCGCAACACACCGTCTTGAGGGAATGCGACCAGCTGCAGGTCCAGATACGGTGCCACGCGGCGTTTGACTTCCAGCAATGCCTCAACCGCCAGCAGGCGCGGGTCGCAAACATCCACGTGTGATCGGATGGCCAGCAAGCCTTTGGCAACGGCCCAGTCGCAATAGGTCAATGCGCGCTCGATCACCGCGTCTTGCGTGAGTTGCGGCTTGAGCTCGCCCCACAGCGCAATGCCTTCGAGCAGCGTGCCGGTCTGATTGACGCGAGGCTGGCCGTAGCTCAGGGTGGCGTCCATGTGAAAGTGGGCATCGACAAACGGCGGGCAAACCAGCAAACCCTGTGCGTCAATGACCTCGGCTGCCGGCGCTCGAAGCCCCTCGTCTACGGCAATGAACTTGCCATCCTGAACCGCCAACGAAACGTCAGTACGTCCGTCCGGTAGTGTGGCGTTGATGACCAGCAGGTCGAACATGAACAGGCTCCCTAAATTTTCATAGTCATCTGCAAACGACGTACGGTCAAATGAACAAGGCACGCCCGCGGCTGTGGCCGTGCCTCTGGAGCCTCAGGGGATCAGCGGCTTGAAGGAAAGCTGAACACCGTGCCGTCGCGCACGCCGGCTGACGGCCAGCGCTGCGTGATGGTTTTACGCTTGGTATAGAAGCGTACTGCGTCGGGTCCGTAGGCGCTCAAGTCGCCGAAAAGCGAACGCTTCCAGCCACCAAATGAGTGATAGGCTACAGGCACCGGCAATGGCACGTTCACGCCCACCATGCCCACCAGGATGTTGTCGGTAAAGAAACGGGCAGCTTCGCCGTCACGGGTGAAGATGCACGTGCCGTTGCCGTATTCATGCGCGTCAATCATCGCCATGGCTTCTTGCAGCGTTTTGACACGCACCACACCCAGCACCGGGCCGAAGATCTCTTCCTGATACGTCACCATGCCGGGCTTGACGTTGTCAAACAGGCAGGGACCAAGGAAGTAACCGCCTTCGTGGCCCGGCACTTTCACATGGCGCCCGTCAACCACCAGCTTCGCGCCCTCCTTGATGCCCTGCTCCACATAACCCTTCACCTTTTCGAAATGCGGCTTGGTGACCAACGGCCCCATGTCGTTGCTGGCGTCGGTGCCCGGGCCTACTTTCATCTTGGCGATCTCGACCTTCAGGCCAGCGATCATGGCGTCTGCAGTTTTGTCGCCCACGGCAACAATCAACGGCACCGCCATGCAACGCTCGCCACACGAACCATAGGCCGCACCCATCATCGCGTTGACGGCGTTGGGTATGTCGGCATCCGGCATCACCACAGCATGGTTTTTTGCGCCGCCAAGGGCCTGCACACGCTTGCCATGGGCGCAGCCCGTGGCATAGACATACTCGGCAATCGGCGTGGACCCCACAAAGCTGACCGCGGCAACGCGCTTGTCGGTCAGCAGGATATCGACAGCTTCCTTGTCACCGTTGACCACGTTCAAGACGCCTGGCGGCAGGCCTGCCGCCAGCGCGAGCTGCGCGACCAACAGTGCGCTGGACGGGTCCCGCTCGGAGGGTTTCAGAATGAAGCAGTTTCCGCAAACCACGGCCATCGGCCACATCCACAATGGCACCATGACGGGGAAGTTGAACGGCGTGATGCCGGCCGTCACGCCCAGCGCCTGAAACTCGCTCCATGAATCCACTGAGGGGCCAGCGTTCTTGCTGTGTTCGCCTTTCAACAGCTCTGGGGCATAGCTCGCGTATTCCACGTTTTCGATGCCCCGCTGCAACTCGCCCAGGGCGTCGGCCAGCACCTTGCCGTGCTCGGCGGTCACCAGCGCGCAAATCTGGTCTGCGTTTTCTTCCAGCAACTGCTTGAGTTTGCTCATCACGCGTGCGCGCTTGAGCGGCGGCGTAGCGCGCCAGGCGGGATAGGCCGCCTGCGCCGAAGCAATAGCCTGCTCCATCGTGACCGCATCGGCCAGCAACACCCGCTTTTCTGCCTTGCCCGTGGCCGGGTTGAAGACATCCTGCGAGCGGCTGCCGCCAGCGACGAGTTTGCCGTTGATCAAATGGCCCAGTGTGGGAACCGTGGCGCTGGTGCCGGCGGACTGAAGGAAGGGGTCGTTGTACATGATGTATTTAAGGTTGATATCTGGATGAATTATGGGTTGCTTTGGCTCAGGCCGTTTCGTCCATGGCTTCGCCCAGCGCGCAAACGAGGGAGTCGATTTCTGATTTCTCGATGATGAACGGCGGCGCCAGTTGAATGGTGTCACCGCCATAGCGCACGTAGAAGCCTTTTTCCAGGCATTTCATGGCAATTTCGTAGGGCCTGCGCGCGGGCTCTCCGGGCAGTGCGTCGATGGTGAAGCCTGCTGCCAGCCCGTAATTGCGGATGTCCGTGACGTGTTTGCGGCCCTTGAGGCTGTGCACCGCCTGCTCAAAGTAGGGTGCCAGGTCTTTGACGCGGTTGATCAGATCGTCGCGCTTCAAGACATCCAGCGCGGCGACGCCCACCGCACAGGCAACCGGGTGGGCTGAGTAGGTGTAACCGTGCACAAACTCCATCATGTATTCCGGGCCCCCGGCGGCCATAAAGGTGTTGTAAATTTCCTTGGTGGCAATCACCGCGCCCAAGGGTTGCGCGCCATTGGTGATCTGCTTGGCTGTGTTCATGATGTCTGGCTTGACGCCAAACGCTGCGGCACCGGTGTTTGCGCCACATCGCCCGAAGCCGGTAATTACTTCGTCAAATATCAGCAGGATGTCATTGGCCGAGCAGATGTCACGCAGGCGCTGCAAATACCCAACTGGCGGAATGATCACCCCAGCCGAGCCCGAAAACGGCTCCACAATCACAGCAGCAATGTTGCTGGCGTCATGCAGTGCAATCAAACGCAGCAAGTCATCGGCCAGCTCAGCGCCCTGCGCAGGCATGCCGCGTGAGAACGCAGTTTTTGCCTGCATGGTGTGGGGCAGGTGGTCGGCCTCAATGCCCTGACCAAATGCTTTGCGGTTGGCGACGATGCCACCCACCGAAATGCCACCGAAGTTGACGCCGTGATAGCCTTTTTCGCGACCGATAAAGCGCGTTTTTGACGCTTGGCCCTTGATGCGCCAATAAGCCCGCGCCATTTTCAGGGAGGTGTCGGCGGATTCCGAGCCGGAGCCAGTGAAGAACACGTAGTCCAGCCCTTCGGGGGTCAGATCCTTGATTTTGTTGGCCAACTCGAACGAGCGGTCATGCCCGTACTGAAAGGCGGGCGAATAGTCCAGCGTCGCCATCTGGCGGGTGGCCGCCTCCACCAGTTCGGGCCGCGCGTGGCCGAGACCGCAACACCACAGCCCCGACAGCCCATCAAGAATTTTGCGGCCATTGACGTCGGTGTAATAGCAACCCTCGGCGCTGGCCATCATGCGTGGATTGGCCTTGAAGTTGCGGTTGCCGGTGTAGGGCATCCAGTGGGCATCCAGCCAAGCGGCATCGCGTCGGGCGGGCACGACCGGAGTCAGGTGTTTGGCGTCGTTAAGGTTCATGGATAGCCTCTTGGGTTGGCAAATACGATAGACAAATATGAAATTGTCCGCACATCTGTTACTCTTATAAATGGAGAAATATCACTATTTAGTTGCCAATTTATGAAAGCATCCAATCTCCCTAAAAATCGGGCTGTTCTGGGTCAGCTGGGCGACATGGATCTACGCCTGCTCCGGGTCTTCAAGGCCGTGGTGGAATGCGGCGGCATGGCCGCGGCTGAACTGGAACTGAACATCGGCACCTCCACAGTGAGTCGCCACGTCAAGGATCTTGAAACCCGCCTTGGCATGACCTTGTGTCGCCGCGGACGCGGCGGCTTCGCCCTCACGACCGAGGGCGAGAAAATCTATGGCCAGACGCTGGAACTGCTGGCAGCAACCGAGAACTTCAAAACCGGGGTGGATGAAATCCACCGCCGCATGGGTGGGCAGCTCAATGTGGCACTGTTTGACAAAACGGCGAGCAACCCCGCGGCTCACATTGGCCGGGCCATTGGGCTATTTTGCGAGCGAGCGCCCGACGTGGCCTTGAATCTGCACATAGCGCCCATCAACGCAATTGAGCGTGGCGTGATTGATGGCCAGTTCCAGATTGGCGTCATTCCCGGACATCGCCCGTCTGACAGCCTGAGCTACGACGAATTGTTTGAAGAAACCATGTTGCTGTATTGCGGTGCTGGTCATCCGCTTTACAGATCTGAAAACAGCGGGCTGGACTGGGACGCATTGGCAGCCCATCATTTCGCCGGATTGGGCTACCACTCGCCAAACATGGTGATCAGCCAGCAAGTGCGCTTGCCGCGCAAGGCCACGGCCTTTGATCAGGAGGCCATCGCCACGCTGGTGCTATCAGGCAAATTTCTGGGCTTCTTGCCCGACCACTATGCTGAACGATTTGTGCAGCTGGGGCAGATGCGGGCGGTCAATCCTTCGGTGTTCAGGTACACCTGCAGCTTTCTGGGCATTGCACGGCGTACGCCCGAGCCATCGCGCGCGACCAGAGTATTTCAGTCGTGCTTGCGCGAGGTACACGGGTCTGCCGTGAGATAGCGCTCTACTTGGCGAACAGGCGCGATGGATCGGCAAAAGCCTTGAACTCGATGGCGTTGCCGCAAGGGTCCAGAAAGAACATCGTGGCCTGCTCGCCAACTTCACCCTTGAAACGGATGTGCGGCTCAATCACAAAATCAGTTTTTGCGGCGCGCAAGCGAGCCGCCATCAGATCCCACTCGGTCATGGAAAGTACCATGCCAAAGTGGCGAACCGGCACGTTGTGGCCGTCTACCGCACTGGTGTTGTGGTGCCCGGCCTCGCTGGGCGACAAGTGCGCGACGATCTGGTGGCCAAAGAAATTGAAGTCGATCCATTCATCGGACGACCGACCCTCAGGGCAACCCAGCAGGTCGCCGTAGAAAGCCCGCGCTTTGGTCAGTGAAGTGACCGGGAAAGCCAGATGAAATGGGTGAAGTGTGGACATGGCAGCGCCTTATTGAACTCCGAAAGCAGCAATCCTAACGCACACGCAAGGCAAACCTGCCATCAACAGTGAATTTCGAAAAATCATGCTGAGCAGATGAGAATAGGTGCCCAGCCTGTGTAAAGATTGACCCCATGAAAATCCTGATTCTCGGCAGTGGCGTCATTGGAACCACCACCGCCTACTACCTTGCCAAAGCGGGCCATGAGGTGACGGTGGTTGACCGGCAGAGCGCTCCTGCCATGGAAACCAGCTTTGCCAACGCAGGCGAAGTGTCTCCTGGCTACTCGGCGCCCTGGGCAGGCCCCGGGGTGCCCGTAAAGGCCATCAAGTGGATGCTGATGCACCACAGCCCGCTGGTCATTTGGCCCATGCTAGACCTCGCGATGTGGCGCTGGGGCCTGTCCATGCTGCGCAATTGCACTGCCGCACGTTACGCGCTAAACAAGGGCCGCATGGTGCGACTTGCCGAATACAGCCGCGACTGTCTGCGTGAGTTGCGTGCTGACACCGGTATTGCGTATGACGAGCGTACACAGGGCACCTTGCAACTTTTTCGCACCCAGAAGCAGCTCGACGGCACGGGCAAGGATGTTGACATCCTCAAGCAGTACGGCGTGCCCTTTGAGTTGCTGGACCGCGCTGGCTACGTCAAGGTGGAACCAGCGCTGCAGCTGGTGAAAGAGAAGTTTGTCGGGGCGCTGCGCCTGCCGGGCGACGAAACCGGCGATTGCTTCAAGTTCACACAAAACCTGGCAACGCTCGCTGAAGGTCTGGGCGTGAAGTTTCGCTATGGCGTGAATATTCAGGGCGTTGTTCGTGACGGCCAGCGCATTGCCAGCATCCAGACCGACGCCGGGATGCTGACCGCAGACAAATATGTGGTGGCGCTGGGCAGTTATTCGCCACTCATGGTGAAACCGTTGGGTATCGATATCCCCGTGTATCCGGTGAAGGGCTATTCGATTACCGTACCTATTACCGACAAACAGTTTGCGCCTGAATCCACCATCATGGATGAAACCCACAAGGTGGCCGTGACGCGGCTGGGGGACCGCATTCGGGTGGGTGGCACAGCTGAACTCGCCGGCTACAACCTGGACCTGCGCGCCTCCCGCCGCAAAACGCTCGACCATGTCGTGACCGACCTTTTCCCCCGCGGCGGCGACGTGTCCAAGGCCCAATTCTGGGCTGGACTTCGCCCGATGACGCCGGACGGCACACCCGTGATTGGCGAGACACCGTACCCCGGGCTCTACCTGTGCACCGGGCACGGCACATTGGGCTGGACCATGGCGGCTGGAACCGGTCGCGTGATGGCAGACCTGATTTCAGGCCAGACGCCGCAGATTAGCCTCGAAGGGCTGTCCATGGCGCGATACGCCTGACCGCGCCGTTGCGTTTGCGCCAGTTCCACTCCGCCACTCACGAGCAACCCCTTGGGTACCGGGAATGACGCTGAGCCAGGCAAAAAATACCAATCAGTTTTGATTCGACAAATCAGTAACAAAACATACTGTTGATCCATTTTTAGACTGCCGCGGATACAATAATGGCATGAGCGCCAACCCCATCGTCAAACTCTCTTTCAAGGAGCAAATGCTCCAGGCCCGTGAAGACGCCATTGTTTCAACAGTAAACCGCCTGCTGGCCGAAAAAGGCTTTGAAGCCATGACCGTGGACGAAGTGGCGGCCAATGTGGGCATCGCCAAAGCCAGCCTTTACAAACATTTCCCCAGCAAGGAAGACTTGGCCGCCGCCGCTATGGTGAAGGTCATGCGCCGAGCGCAAGACTTCCTCACAGGTTTGGCCGCCAACGACAGCGCGCTGGACAAACTGCGAGCCGTGGTGCGCTGGACCATGGGCCTGAAGCTGGCAGGCGAAATGCCCTCACTGCCAAGCCAGAATTCCACCCTGCGTACCACGCTGATGGGCAACAAAGACTACATGGACGGCCTGATCGACGTCAGCGACCGTCTGGGTGCCATGATTGAAGTGGCACAGAAGGAAGGCTTGATCAACCCTCGACTGCCCGCCATCGCGGTCTTGTACACGCTTTACGCCCGCGCCTGCGACCCGGTGCTGGAGTTCCTGAAGATGGGCGGCCAGCACAATGACGAGCAAATCATCGAATTGGTCATGAGCACCTGCTTTGATGGTCTAAATGCCCGTTAGCCCCCGTGCTTTATTGCATGTAAGCTACTAATTACATAGCAAAAATAATTTTTGAAATACAGGATTCCAACGAACAACTACTCAGCAAGCATGTGGTTCAAGGCTTGTGCCTGAGTCTCTGGCAACGGCTGTGAGGCGGGCTTTGTTACTGAGGTGGCAGCAGCACAAAGTTGCCGACGTGAGATTTCTTCATGAATTCCTGCTGGGCCTTGGCGATGTCCTTGAGCTCGAAGATTTCGGCTACCAGGGGCCGGATTTCACCTCGCTCGATATAACCTACCAGGCTTGGGAAGACGGGCTCGTCCCAAGCTGTACATCCAATCAGCGTCAAGTCCTTTAGATAGAGATCGCGCATATCCAGAGAAACCAGCGGCCCGGCAATTGCGCCGGACGATACGTATCTGCCCCCTCTGGCCAGTACCTTCAGGCACGATGCAAAGCCGCCGCCAGCCACGTTGTCGAACACCACGTCGATGACATTGGCGCCCAATTCGGCCACCAAATCGGCTT
This sequence comes from Comamonadaceae bacterium, assembly GCA_024642025.1. Taxonomy (GTDB): domain Bacteria; phylum Pseudomonadota; class Gammaproteobacteria; order Burkholderiales; family Burkholderiaceae_C; genus Egaibacter. The sequence continues at coordinate 9,205 of JAHEBY010000020.1, forward strand.
CCCTGGCAATAATCCCGTCGGCACCTAGCGCTTGAGCCAGGTTCATTTTGGCGCGCCCTACGACGGCTATGACGAAGGCGCCACGACGTTTGGCCAACTGCACGACCGCGGAGCCCACACCACCTGACGCGCCGGTTACCAACACCCGGTCGCCCGCGCTGACACGGGCTCGCTGCACCATGTTCTCCGCGGTTCCATATGCGCAAGGTATGGTGGCAAGTTCTGCGTCGCTCCAATCGCAATCGACGATAAAAACCTCACTGGCTGGAACGGTCACATACTGTGCAAAAGCCCCATCAAAATCGGAGCCCAGCCAGACCGTGTCAAGCGAACCAAATCCGTTTGGGCGCGTGCAGGCGCGCACCAGCACACGCTTTCCAATTGCAGGGGCGTTCACATCATCGCCGCCAGCCACGACCACGCCACAGCAATCCGCGCCCTGAATCAACGGGAAAACGGTCTTCCCGTTCCAGCCGCCCGGTTCAGTTTTGGGCCGGAGGCCTCGATCAGAACCATCTTGAGAAAGCTGCTCCGTTCCACCCGTGACGGAAGGTTCGTACCAGCCAAGGCGGGTATTGATATCGGTATTGTTCACGCCGGCCGCAAACACCTTTAATAACACCTCGCCACGGCCGGGAACAGGAATTGGCACGTCCCGGTAAGAAAGCCTTTCGAAGCCACCGATACCTGTCGTAACCACTGCCTTCATTTGTGGGTGCCCGTGCTTCACTTGAACTTTATCCCCCAGCATGGAGAGGATCATGTCTGCGAATATGCACTGATCCAGCCCTTTGCTTCTGGCAACAGCTGGCTCAACGCCCGTTGGGCTTGCGCATCAAGGTGCTTTTGCCAAAAAGGCTTTCCACCAGATCCACCGCCAGCTCCGCAGTTTTGTTTCTTACGTCGAGTGCGGGGTTCAGCTCGACAATGTCGAGTGAAGCCAGACGGCCCGTGTCGGCCACCATCTCCATGCAAAGCTGCGCTTCGCGATAGGTAGGACCGCCCCGCACCGTCGTTCCCACGCCAGGGGCGATATCGGGGTCGAGAAAATCAACATCCAGGCTCACGTGAAGGTGTGTATTGGAATCGACCAAGGCCAGCGCCAGCTCCATGGCATGGCGCATGCCCATTTCGTCGATGTAGCGCATGTCAAACACCTCGATACCCATGTCATGCACCATGCGCTTCTCGCCCGCGTCCACGCTGCGGATACCGATCTGACGAATTTCCTTGGGGTTGAGCGCTGGTTTCTCGGCGCTAAAACCACCGATACCCACGAGCTCTTGGGGGCCGTGGCCGCACAGGCACGCCACTGGCATGCCATGAATGTTGCCGCTTGGCGTGAGGGTTGCGGTATTGAAATCAGCGTGGGCGTCAAACCACAGCACGCGCAGTTTGCGGCCTTTTTCACGGCAATGGCGTGCCACCGCGCTGATAGACCCAATGCCCAGGCAGTGGTCGCCACCGAGCATGATGGGCAGGCGGCCCAGCTGCAACTCGGCATACATGGCGTCGTGCAGCAACTGGTTCCAGCGCACGACTTCCGGCAGATGCCGAAACCCATTGACCGCTTCTTGCCAGGGGTTGGGCGGGCCGTCCAGATTGCCGCAATCTTTCACCTCCAGCCCAAACTGTTCAATCGCCCTGGCGATACCGGCCACGCGCAATGCGGCTGGCCCCATGCGGGCGCCCATCATGCCGGCACCGACGTCAGTCGGCGCGCCAATCAGGCTAACGAGGGGTGCGGGTGCGTTGGGCATGGCAAAAGACGATTCTCAAAGGGTGGTATACAAAAAGGCGAAGCAACACGACGCAACACGACAAAAACGACATGAGACGACACATTGCAAGCGACCGCTGCGCCACTTTAACTCGCCAATTCGCTAACTCGCAACACTGCGCGGCGCCAGGTGAATGCCCGCCAGCATGCAGCGCACCGAGCCGCCTGCGAGCTCAATCGTCGGCACCTCCAGCGGCAACAATAGCACGTGCTCGGCCAGCAGTGTGCGCTGCGCTTGCGTGAGCGACGCCATGGCGCGCGCCGACAGCGCCAGGATCAGGCCGTCCGGGCCTTGCAGCTCCAGCGCGTTGCCTGCGAAGTCGTCAATCTGGCTGGCCGACAGCGCCACCACATCGCGCCCGCCAGCGGCCAGACGCTCGGCGATTTCTGCGCGCCGGGCGGTGTTGGTGATCATGTCCAGGCACACCATGGCGAAGTTCGTGCCAATGGTCATGAGCACATTGGTGTGATAGACCGGCTGGCCCTGCGCATCTGCCGCATCAAAGGCCATGGGCTCAAAATTGAAGTTGGTGCAAAAGCGCTCCAGGGCCACGGGGTCGGTGCGCCGTGAACGCACGGCGTAGGCCACGCGCTGCACATGATCAAGCACCATGGCGCCGGTGCCTTCCAGATACACGCCGTCCATGGCCAGGCCCGAGTAGTCAATCACGTCTTGTACGCGGTAGCGGGTTTTGAGCATTTCAATGATGTCCCAGCGCCGCTCGCGCTGGCGGCTGGGAGCTGCCATGGGGTACACAGCCACGTGGCCACCAGCGTGCGTGGAAAACCAGTTGTTGGGGAACACGGCATCGGGCGTTTCGAAGTTGTTGCAGTCAAACACATGCACGGTAACGCCCGCTTCTTCAAGCTGCGCGGCCATGCGCGTGACTTCGTGGTGCGCCCGCTTGGCCAGGGCTTGCATCGCCGCCGCATCAGCGGCGGGTTGCGCGCTGCGCGCCTGAAAGCCGTTGTCTTGCAGGGTTTGCGGGTTAGGGTGAAAGTGGTGCGGTCGCACCATCACAACCGCCGCAGGAGCTTGTGGCGAGAGTCGGCGGGGCTTGTTCATGCTGTTTGTGCAGACGTAAACAGGTATCTGATTGGGTCAAGGTTAACCAACTTGTCCGTTGCCGCGGTGGCGTCTGGGTGGATCAGGCTGAACAGGTCTTTCGGGTTGGCCAGCTCGGGAATCAACGCCAGCGACTGGCCCACGCCCAGGCGTTTGGCGGTGTCGCGCATGTAGCGCAGGGCCGAAAAGTCCTCCAGCGCAAAACCGACCGAGTCGAACAGAGTGACCTCGGTATCGTTGCTGCGGCCCTGCACTTGCCCACCCAGCACACGCCACAGCTCGGTTACGGCGAAGTCGGCTGGCAGGTGCTGCAAATCGCCCTCAATGCGGGTTTGCGGCTCGTACTCCACAAACACGCTGGCACCACGCAACACGTCAGGGTGCAGCTCGGTCTTGCCAGGGCAGTCGCCGCCCACGCCATTGATGTGCATGCCGGGCTCAATCAGCTCGGGGGTGAGGATGGTGGCATTGGTTTTATCCGCCGTCACAGTGGTCACTATATCGGCTCCGCGCACAGCCTGGGCAACGCTGTCGCAGGCAAACACACGCAGGTTGGTGTGGGCCAGGTTGCGCATCAGTTTGTCCGTGGCCTTGCGGTCCGTGTCAAACAGGCGAATTTCCTCAATACCAACCAGGTGGTGAAAGGCCAGCGCCTGAAACTCACTTTGTGCGCCGTTGCCAATCAGCGCCATGCGCCGGCTGCCCGGGCGGGCGAGCGCAATAGTTGCCACTGCAGACATGGCGGCCGTGCGCAGCGCGGTAGTCAAGGTGAGTTCACTCAAGAGTTCAGGGATACCGGTGTCGACATCGGCCAGCGCGCCAAACGCCATCACCGTGGGCAGGTTGAAGCGGTGGTTGCTGGGGTGGCCGTTGACGTATTTGAAGGCATAGGTTTTGGCGTCGGACACGGGCATGAGTTCAATCACGCCATCTTTGGAGTGGTTGGCCACGCGCGCGCATTTTTCAAAATCGCCCCAGCGCATGAAGTCCTGGCGAATGTAGTCGGCCATGCCATTGAGAGTGTCGGCAATGCCGGTTCGCGCGACGATGGCGGCCACGTCATGGGCCGACAAAAATTGTGTCTGGATGTGTGGAGTAGGTTTCATGATGGCACCTTCAAAGTAATCGCGTGTTGTGTAGGAAGCAGTCTCACAGAGGTGCGCGGTAATGTAAATCGTCAATATTGCTCGCTTTTTGGCATAAATTTGTCATTTGGCCATTTATTGGTGTCAAAATGTCCAAATGGACGCCACAGACCAGCAACTGATCTCGCTCTTGCGCAAGGACGCCCGCACCAGTGTTGCCACGCTGGCCAGCAAACTCGGGGTGTCGCGCGGCACCGTCACCAATCGGGTAACCAAGCTCGAGGATGCAGGGATCATCGTGGGCTATACCGTGCGCTTGCGCCCCGACTCACAGCCAGCCGACATCCGGGCCTGGATGAGCATTGCCGTAGAGGGCAACGAGACCCGCGCGGTGATTGCCAGCCTGCTGGGCGAGCCGGGCGTAGCCACGCTGCACGATACCAATGGCCGCTGGGACTTGCTCGCCGAGTTGCGGGCGGCCAATCTGGCGGAGTTGTCGCAGGTGCTGGAGCGCATCCGGCTGATTCGCGGTATCAGCAACACAGAGACCAGCCTGCATCTGCAAACCTACCGGCTATCTTGAGCGCGGCGCATCGACCGGAGAATCACATGACTGACGCCCTACCCGACCTGGACCGCATTGACCTGAAGATTTTGAATGCCCTGCAGGAAGATGGCCGCATCTCCAACCTCAAACTGGCGGAAAGCGTGGCCCTCTCGCCCACAGCCGTATTGGCTCGAGTGGCAAGGCTCACCAAGGACAACTACATTTTGGGCTACGAGGCGCGGCTGAACCCGCTCAAACTCGGCGCGGGCATGCTGGTGTTCGTGGAAGTGTTGCTGGACAAAACCACCACCCACTTGTTTGAAGAGTTCAAGGCCGCGGTGCAAGTGCGCCCCGAAATTCTGGAGTGCCACCTGGTGGCCGGTGGTTTCGACTACTTGCTCAAAACACGCATGGCCGACATGGGCGCCTACCGGCAATTTGCAGGCACCGTTCTATGGCAATTACCCGGCGTGCGGGAAACCCGCACATACGCCGTGATGGAAGAGGTGAAAAATTCCACACATTTGCCGCTCTTTTGAATGGTCGACTTTATTGATAATGAACCATTCAATTCTTGTCCTGGATTTCACATGCAAAAACTATCGCAG
>JAHEBY010000317.1 GCA_024642025.1 Comamonadaceae bacterium
GATTTCATCGATCACGCCAATTGTCTTGCCGGCGCCGACTGGACAACAGCTTAACGCACGATCCATTCTCAGCTTGAGAAATGGCAGTTTCGATATCTTTCAATTAGACGCAACGGCCTATCCTGGCAATAGCGGCGGGCCACTGTTTGATGCTGAAACGGGGGAAGTCCTTGGGGTGTTGAACATGGTGTTTGTCAAAGGCACCAAAGAGTCGGCGCTGACACAGCCATCCGGAATCAGCTATGCTGTACCGGCGAAGTATGTGCTGCTACTGCTGCAGCGACAAAGTCGACACTGATTTTTTGGATGCAGGTTTCAGCTTGTTTGAGTCGAAGTCCTGCGTGGCGGTGTACTTCCGCCGCATCAGTCGGTCAGGAACTGGGTGGCATTTTGCATGTCTTCATGAGTTGTCCCGGACTTTAGTGCGCCCACGAATTTTCTCCAGGATAAGTCTGGTTCAGCCAGTTTGAAGCTGTAAAACGTAGTGTCTTTCTTGCCGCGAACGGCCATGGCCCTGACCGTCGATTTTTCAGATCTTCCCAATTGAATGGTCACATCAGCCCAAATCTGCAGGGGTAATGGCGCACTGGAATTGGCAAGGAAGCCGTAGTCTGAAAATTCGAGCACTTTGAGTTCATGGACCTCGGGTTTCCCATCAATCTCGACTTCAAGGGTACCTGGGCATCTGAAGGAGTACCGCCTATGTTGGCGGAAAAACTGCTCGGGGTTCGAGTCCGAAAAGACGGTCGGCAAGACGGACTGATATTCGGGAAGGTTGTAGATGGAGTGCAGCAGTATCTTCTCCCTCTCGCCAAGCAGGTTGAAGTGATGTGTCTTTTGATTGAAGAAGTAATCAAGCAATTCCGGCGTCATGACGGGGTCGTTGGTGGTGAAGTAGCGCCGGTTGGGGATGACAATATTGGAAAGTTTGGTGTTGACAAAGTAATCGTAAAGGTTCTTGTGCGGCGGTTTTTTTTGATAGGCTTTGGCGATCAAATCAGGCGCAAGTCTCAAGTCCAGTGAGGCGCCTATCGCGGGCGCCCCGTTTGCGAAGTCATATTTTTCCACCTCGTTTTCAGTGAGCCTCTGAAAAAAGAGCAGGGATTCATACATCTCAATCCGATTCGGATTCACGGCGATCACAAGGTGGCGCGTATCGAAAAATGTGGTGCAGTACTCGTACATGAACTTCATCAGAGGAAACAGGATGGCGCCGCCCGTTTTCCTGAATTTCTGGTGCACGGCAAGGGCTGATACTTCGGCAATCTTTCCGGTTTTCTTTCGAATAGCCTTCAGGTTGAAGATGGACTGCATGGGAAAGCCGAAAATACTTTCACGGATCAACGACATGGTGCCCACAACCTCCCCGTCGAACTTGGCGCAAAGCGTGGTGGTGGTGGGCAGTGCGTGGTAGATGGTGACGCGCATGCCCGAGGGGTCGGGCTTCATGAAGCCACTTCCCACGTAGGCATCGTGCAAAAGCCGGAAGCAGGCTTCCAGTTCTTCTCTGGTCTCCGCGATCTTCAGTACCAGACGCTTGTCGGGTTTGGGATCGCAATGAATCAAGGATCTGAATATGGCAAACCGGATCGGACGGGGCAGGAAAGAAAATATCTTGCGAAGACCTTGATGCAATAATTTCCTTGCATCCGTTGCGAGGGAGTCTTTCATTTGAGTTTCCTTAATGAAATGCTTCCAGAAGTCAATCAGCCTGCAATTTTCATCTTGGATGACTCGTCGCCGCCCGATAAATAGCCCTTTGGGTTGCCGCGCTGCCAGCGCCAGCTATCCAGACACATAGCCTCCAGATCTTTCTCTGCGCGCCAGCCCAGCAATTCAAGTGCCAGGGCTGGATCTGCATAGCAGGCGGCAATGTCGCCGGCCCGACGCTGCGCCACTTTGTAGGGTACGGGGCGACCGCTTGCTTTTTCGAAGGCCTTGACCATGTCCAGCACGCTGTAGCCGGTCCCGGTGCCCAAATTGACGGTCAGATACTCGCCGGCCTGCTGCAGCCGATTCAAGGCCTTGAGGTGCCCCTTTGCCAGATCAACGACGTGGATGTAGTCGCGAACACCAGTGCCATCTGGTGTGGCGTAGTCCTTCCCCCATACATTCAGGAATTCGCGCTGCCCCGCCGCGACTTGGGCGATATAGGGCATGAGATTGTTGGGGATACCCTGAGGATCTTCGCCGATCAGCCCGCTGGCATGTGCGCCAGCTGGATTGAAGTAGCGCAGGATGGCGATGCGCCAGACTGGATCACTGCGATAGAGCTCCCGGAGCATGTCCTCAATCACCAGTTTGGTTCGTCCATAGGGGTTGGTGGCCGAAAGGGAGTGGTCCTCCGTCAGCGGAAGACGTTGCGGATCCCCGTAGACTGTGGCGGATGAACTGAACACGAGCGAGCGGACGTCGCAATCCCGCATGGCTTCGAGCAGGCGAATTGTGCCCACGACGTTGTTGTCGTAGTAGGTCAGCGGTTGCTCCACCGATTCGCCCACGGCCTTGAGGCCCGCAAAATGGATGACTGCAGTTGCCTTGCTGTCACGCAAGGCGGTGGTCAGGGCGTTCCGATCTCGAATATCGCCACGGATCAAGGTTGGTTTCTTACCCGTGATGCGCTCAACCCGGGCAAGAACCTCAGGATGACTGTTGCAGAAGTTGTCAAAAACCGTGACATCAAAGCCGGCATTGAGCAGTTCAACGCAAGTGTGGCTGCCGATATAGCCAGCGCCGCCAGTGACGAAAATCATGGTTGTTGTCTGGATCGAGAGGTTGCGGCAAGTTTAGCCTGCCTCCCCATCAGGATACAAGCTTTCCGACGCATCAACCGGCGCGATCGTTCGTCGTACTGATGCTGGTTTTTGTGGATCTGCTGCTACGGATTCAAACAGCAGAGCCAATTGACCAACCGATCAAGGGGTTAATTGGCTCATCCCCCGGATTCAAGCGTAAAGGCGGCGTGGCGGTCTTGCGCAAGAAGGCGCGCCATCTGGGGCAGCGCGGCTTGCAGCGCGGCTTTGAGGGTATGAGGCGGGTTGATGATGAACATGCCGCTGGCTGGTAGTCCCGGGCGCTTGGTGTCCCCCGTGTCGCCGATTGTGATCTTGCTGGATTTGACGGTCAGGGTGGCGTTGAGCCAGCTCTTGCCGGATTTTGTCGCTAGCGTCTTCAGCTTTCGGGGCAGGTCATGCGCTTCCGGACGCGGGATGATGGGATACCAGACGGCATAGGTGCCGGTGGCAAACCGCTTGAGTCCTTCCCCAACCATCGTCGTGACGCGGGCGTAGTCGCTCTTGATTTCGTAGCTCGGATCGCACAGCACGAGTGCCCGGCGTGCGGGTGGGGGCAGGAATTTTTTGATGCCTTCAAAGCCGTCCTCAAGCAGGACGGCCACTTGGCGCCCGGCTTCGAGCTGGGCAATATTGGCCGACAGCGTCCTGGCATCCGTAGGGTGGAGTTCGAACAGTTTGAGCTTGTCGTGCTCTCGCAGCAGGCGCTGCATGATGAAGGGCGATCCCGGATAAACCCGGTATTTGCCTTTGGCGTTGAAGCCCGCAACCAGGTCAAGGTAATCCTGCAGGGCGGGTTCCAGGGGCTCATCGCGTTGGGCGGTGAGACGAACGATGCCGTCGGCAGCCTCGCCACTGGTTTCGGTATAGTCACTGTCAAGTCGGTACAGTCCGGCTCCCGCGTGAGTATCGAGTACCGTCAGCGCCGCCTCCTTTTGTAACAGATGGTGAAGCATGGCAATGAGCACGGTGTGCTT
>JAHEBY010000318.1 GCA_024642025.1 Comamonadaceae bacterium
ATCATGCTGGCGAAGCGGCGTAGCACAACCCTTTTCGACGGGCCATTGGCGAACTGCCACACATTGGTAACAAGCGACGGGACAACCAGCAAAGCGGCAGCCTGGACCGGCGCCATGACGAGTCCGAGAGCGCCCATCGCGACCGTCGGCAAACCCATGCCAACAACGCCCTTGATCCAGCCCGCCAACAGGAAGACGACCGCAATCAGAGCAACATTTTCAACTGATGGCATGTGATGACATTCGAAAAATTGGACCCTGCGCAATCCCAAGACCAACCGTTGACCATGAGGGTCAACATTGCTGGCAATCGTACCCGCTGAAGTTGAAGCGGCATGGATCCACAACCATTTGACCTGAATCAACCCGGTCGCCGGGTCTATCCGTAAACTGGTTTTCAAACATTCGGAGATACATCATGAAAATTCTGCTCGCCGTTGACGGCAGCCCCTACTCAAAAAAAATGCTGGCCTATTTGACATCGCACGACGAAATGTTTGGCCCGGCACACGAGTACACCGTGTTGACTGTGCCCACCATGCCCCCAGTGCCACCCGGCATTCCCATCCCCGAGAGCAAAGCTTCGTCATCACAGCGGGTTACCGAGGCTGCAGAAAACGTCCTCGCTCCCGTGTGCAAGTTTCTGCTCAAGCATGGCATTGACGCTCACACCGCCCACAAGATCGGTAACACAGGCAAAGTGATTGCCGATTTCGCCTCTGCCGGCAAATTTGACCTTGTGTTGATGGGTTCGCACGGGCACGGCAACCTGGGCAATCTGGTCATGGGGTCTGTAGCCACCAAGGTGCTGGCGCTGTGCAAGGCGCCGGTGTTGCTGGTTCGCTAACTTATCCATTAGTTCAACATTAGAAAAACTAATGTTGAACTAACGTTTTCTTCGTTTGTCAACTTCTCCTGACATCAGCACACTCGCCACGACGCCCAAATAATCCGTTGGGGCGCGGGCCTTTTTAGTGTCGTCAGGAGTGTTTTCATGGCTGAAATCCGTATCGTCGAAGGCGCTGTGCCGCCCCAGGTGGTTTTGTACAACGCGCTGGGCGAAACGCCGCTGCCTGCCTTGTGGCTGCGCACGCGAAGCCCGGATCCGTCCCAGCGCGACGCGCTGACGCGCCAGCGCCTGACCAACACGCACCGGCTGCCGACGGACCTGCAAATCACCGCGGCGCACTGGGCGGCCAGCGGGCAACTGAGCGTGGCCTTCAGCGACGGTTTTGCCGGCCTGTTTGACCCAGCCGAGCTACTGGCCAGCGTCGAGCTGACCGAAGGCTGTCCGGCGCCCATCCCCTGGAACATGGCCACGGCACCCAACCCGGTGTACCAGTGGCCAGACATCAGCGGCGAAGGCATGAGCAAAGATGCCCCCAACGAAACCCTGTACCGCGCCGTCAAAGACTTCATTGAACTGGGCTTCATCCTGATTCACAACACGCCCACCCGGCTTGACTCCGTGCTGCAGGTTGCTGGGCGCTTTGGCTTTGTGCGCAGCACCAACTTTGGCACCTTGTTTGAGGTGTATTCGCGACCCAACCCGGCTGACGCGACCGATCTGTCTTACCAGGCCGTCGCGCTTGGGCCCCATACCGACAACCCTTACCGCACGCCCGTTCCCGGCGTGCAACTGCTGCAGTGTTTGCAGAACGAAACCAGTGGCGGCCTCTCCACTCTGGTCGATAGCCTGGCCGTGGCGGCGCAGCTGCAATCCGAAGACCCGGCCGGCTTTGCGCTGCTGGCCAAGGTGCCGGTGCATTACGACTACCGCGATGCCACTACACACCTCGAGGCAGTAAAACCCATGATCGAGGCCAACGGCAGCGGCCAGATGACCGGCGTGCATTACAGCCCGCGGCTGGACAACATTCCGCTGATGTCGGAGGCCGACACGCGCACCTACCACGCGGCACGCATGCGCCTGAGCGAGCTGTTTGAAGACCCGCGCTTTGAGCTCAAGTTCCGGCTGCAGCCCGGCCAGCTGATGATGTTTGACAACAACCGCGTGCTGCATGGCCGAACCGCCTATAACCCTGCCGAGGGCCACCGCCAGCTGCAGGGCTGCTATATTGACCGTGACGGCCCGCGCAGCCTGTACCGTGTGTTGCACCGCACCTATGGGACCAAAGCCGCGCCGGTGCTGGAAGTCCGTGAAACCGCCCAAGTGGCAGAGGCCATCGCATGAGCAGCATGAACACACCCGTTGCCGATATCGAATCCAAGCCAGCGTCCCAGAGCGTCTCCTTCACGCAGATGAAGGACGGCACGCGCGAGGAATACGTGTTCCTGCAAGACCTGGAGCACGACTACATTCGCGCCCTGCCCGACCGCCTGCTGGCCGCGCTCAAGCGGCTTGATGGTTCGCTGCAGGGTTATCAGGTGAGCCGCCTCACGCACTCGCTGCAAAGTGCCACGCTGGCCGAGGCCGATGGCGCCGACATCGAGATCATTGTGGCGGCGCTGTTGCACGATCTGGGCGACGAGCTGGCACCAGAAAACCACTCCCAACTGGCAGCTGCCATTATTCGGCCCTATGTGCGGGCCGAGGTGACGTGGATCATCGAGATGCACGGCCTCTTCCAGATGAAGTATTACGCCGAGTACTACGGTAAGGACCCTGAAGGCTATCTGGCGTTCAAGTTTCACCCGTGGTTTGATGCCTGCTGCCGCTTTTGCGAGCGCTATGATCAGGCCGCGTTTGACCCCAACTACCCCACCAAGCCACTGAGCCATTTCGAGCCCATGCTGCGCAAGGTGTTTGCGCGCCAGCCGTTTGATCCTGAAATATTGCAGGAAAAGCCCAAAAATTAATGAAAAATAGGCCTCTAGCCCCCGTCAGATATGTGCAACTAGCTATTTATTTGGTAGCAAACCGCATATCACTGGTATGACAGAGCTGGCGTCGGGCAACCTTCGCAGCATTCTGTCCATGTCGGTTGCGGTTGGTTTTTTTGCCGTGATGGACGCGGTCATGAAAACCCTGGGGGCCACCTACCCTGCCATGCAAGTGGCGGCATTGCGCGGGCTCTCGGCCTTTCCTCTCGTGTGCCTTTATGTGCTGTGGCGCGGCGAAGCCGGCGCACTCCTGCGCATTCGATGGCCGTTGCATGTGGCGCGCGGTGTGTTGGGCGTGGTGATGCTCTCGTTGTTTGCGTTTGGCATCCGGGTGCTGGCGCTGGCCGAGGCCTACACCATCTTCTTTATCGCGCCGCTGCTGATCACGCTGGTGTCGGTGCCCGTGCTCAAGGAAACGGTGCAACGCGCGCACTGGGTCGCCATCGCCTGCGGCTTGGTCGGCGTTTTGATCGCCATGCGTCCCACCGGCGCCGGTTTTTTGTCGCTCGGCGCACTGGCCGTGCTGGCGGCGGCGGCCTGCTACACAGCGTCGGTCATCATGGGGCGCATCTTGAGCCGCACCGATTCCAGCGCCAATCAGGTGTTCTGGACCACGCTCATCATGGGCGCGGGCGCGGCCCTGCTGGCGTCACCCATCTGGGTGAGCATTGACAGCAAAGACTGGTTGCTGATTGCGGCGCTGGGCATTTGCGGCTTTTCGGGCCTGGTGGCAATAACCGATGCCTTCCGGCACGGGCAAGCCTCTGCCGTGGCGCCATTTGAATACACCGCGCTCGCTTGGGGCGTGGGGCTGGACTGGCTGCTGTGGCAGACCGTGCCGGATCATTTCACGCTGATTGGCGGCGCCATCATCATTGCCAGCGGCCTGTATTTGATT
>JAHEBY010000319.1 GCA_024642025.1 Comamonadaceae bacterium
TATTGAACCGGCATACCTTTCCGGATCCAATTACACGCAAGGATCGGCCATACCCGCTCTGGTCACCAAAGAATTCTTTTCTGTCTATCAAAGCAATCCGCAGTGGAAAAAATTGGTGATTCGGTTTGAGCTGGACATCCCGCAAGCGACGCTTCCAAACATCAAACCTGCTGGCAGTGGCGTGTCTCAACGGGGTTTTTCATCGGCAGAAGCGTCAAACAGCGTTGAAGCAAGGTCGCTGGCGTCGGCGTCGCTGGATGGCGATGTAGTTGCGTTTATTGATGATGGATGCGCTTTTGCGCACGCCCGTTTCAGGAGTGGTGACCCGGCGCAGATCAATAGCCTGAATCTGCGGGTCAAGCGCTATTGGGACATGAACGAGAGGGCGGATTCCTCGCCACACATTCCACCCTCACTTTTCGCTGGCGAGCTTTTCCCAGGTGAAAATGGCCGGGCTTTCACGGATGTTGACCTTAAGAACCTGATCTCGGAGCACGTGGTTGGTGGGCAGATAAACGAAGACGAACTCTACAGATCGCTCGCAACGGGCACTCGATATGGCATCAATCGCCTCGCCAAGCCGTGGGCGCATGGTGTGCATGTGATGGACCTGGCCTGCGGCCCTTATTTTGCTGAAGACCGCATGAGCACGCGCACCAATGCGGCTGCCGAAAATCCTGACTGGGCGGCAGCGCAGGACGCTGCGAGCGAGGCGCCTGTCATCTTTGTGCAATTGCCCATGCGCACGGTACAGGACACAACGCTGCGGGGAACGATGCAGCAAGACGTTATCAAGGCGTTGGACTACATCTTGTCTCAGTGCTCAGATACCGCGAAGATCGTTGTGAACCTGAGCTGGGGCACTCTGGCGGGGCCTCACACCGGAGCCAACCTGCTGGAGCGCGAGATCGATTTGCGGATTGCGGCGTCTGCTGGGCGTTTAAAAGTTGTGGTGCCTGCCGGGAACGGGCGGCAATCGCGCACCCACGCGCAATTCGCGCTGGCGCCCCTAAATGACCCTCAGGGACGCGACAGCATTGCTCTAAATTGGCGAAATCAGCCTGATGATTCAACCGAAAGTTACCTGGAGCTTTGGTTCGAAGATGGCGTGGAGCTTGAAATCGACATTCAGACACCCGGCGGCCAATCACTTGGAACGGTGCGACGTGGTGACGTCAAGTTCCTGGACTACACGGGCTTTGTCAATTGGCCGGTTGCGCAGCCGGACGTCATTTTGGGTGCGGTATACAGCGATTCGCTGGCGAGTTCTGCGCAACTCGGCCCTGGCCATGGCATTGTTTTGGCGTTGGCGCCAACCTTCAGTCGTGACGGAATTCGCGCTGTGGCACCGCACGGCATCTGGCAAGTTACGGTTCGAAATGTTTCGGCCATGCCCGCGGTGATAGATGGCTACATCGAACGAGACGATACCGCGGCAGACACCCGAAAGGGCGCGCGACAGAGTTACTTTGACGACCCGAACTACGATTACCTGGCGGCTGATGACGATGAAAAAGTGGCAGACTCGAGCGACCCGGCCGCAACCTATGTGCGCCGGGAAGGCGGATTCAATAGCATTGGCACCGGGTTTGCCACTCAAAAAGTGGGTGGCGTCCGCAAGAGCGATCTGCACATAGCCGACTATTCACCGGATCATCATTATTCCAATCGGGTGCAGCGCGCCGGGACACTTATCGCCCGTGAAAAGGCCAACGGCAACACGATGATTTACGCCTGTTGCGAGGAGTCTTTGACGCTGCGTGGAATCCGTGCGGCTGGCACGCGCAGTGGCGGCACGGTGCGACTGATTGGCACCAGTCTCGCAGCGCCGCAGGTCGTCCGGGACTTGGTGAATGGGTGGGCCCCGGAAGACCTGCACGCTTAGGCCAAAGCACCCGGTCGTCTGTAAAGACGCTCTGGCGCCGCGTCGTTATCGACTGATCCGCTCGACATCTTGCGCGCGCAGCACGCGCCGCAAAATTTTGCCGGACGGGTTTTTGGGGATGATGTCACACATCACCACATCGCCCAGCTGTTTGTAAGACACCACGCGCTCGGCCAGCCACGTCATGACCGTTTGTTTGAAATCGTCGGCATTTGGCGGCTGGCCGGGCGTTTGGGTGGACACAGTGCGCGGCACCACATAGGCCACGGGCGTTTCGCCCGCCCGATCATCGGCGCGGCTGATCACCGCCACGTCGGCAATGAGTGGGTGGGTGATGAGCAGGGCTTCAAGCTCGGCGGGCGCCACCTGAAAGCCCTTGACCTTGATGAGCTCTTTGAGCCGGTCGGTGATGAAGATGAAGTTGTCGGCGTCGATATAGCCAATGTCCCCGGTGCGCACCCAGCCGTCAGCAGTGATGGTGTCTGCTGTAGCCTTGGCATTGTTGAGGTAGCCGGTAAATGCCTGTGGGCCGCGAAACCAGATTTCGCCGGTCTCCCCAACCGGAACATCGAGGCCCGTCTCAAGGTGGATCACCCGTGCCTGTGTGGCCGGCAGCAACTGGCCGCTTGAGCCGGGGCGCACCTGAGCGGGGTTGGTCAAGGCCAGGCAGCCAGACGACTCGGTCATGCCAAAGCCCTGTACCACAGGGCAGTTAAGCCGTTTGGCGGCAAGCTGCTCCAGCGCTGCACCCAGCGGCGCCGCTCCGCACGAGATGCGCTCCAGCGAAGTCAGGTCGTAGCTGTCCACAAGCGGGTGCATCGCCAGAAACTGCAGCACCGGCGGCACCACCGGCACACGGGTGACGCGGTAGGTGGCGATGGCGCTCAGAAAGGCTTCGGGTTCAAAGCGCGGTAGTGTGATGATCTTCAGGCCCTGCGCCAAGCCGCCCAGCATGATCAGCGTAAATCCGTAAATGTGGAACATGGGCAGAAAAGCCAGCGAGACGGTGTTTTGAGGCGCCTCGTAGGCCTGGCTGAACTGGCATATGTTGGACAGCAGCGTGCGGTGCGTCAGCATGACGCCCTTCGAAAGCCCTGTGGTGCCAGACGAATAGGGCAGTGCGGCAAGCGCGTCAAGCTTGGCTTCGACCTCGGGCTCGGGCAGGATACTGGCCAGCAGGTCGTCGTAGTTCAGAGCGTCGGCCCATGGGCCATCTTGGCCCAGAACAATGATGTGTTTGCATTGGCACGCTGCCGCGGCCTCACGCACGGTTGCCAGCAGGGCCGGCGTTGTGAAGGCAAATACCGCCCCGCAGTCGCGCATTTGATGGGCAAGGTCACCCGCGCTGTACGCGGGGTTGGCGCCGCTCACCACGCCGCCCGCCGCCATCGTGCCCACTGCTGCAACGCTCCATTCCGGGGAATTGGGTGCAAACATCAGCATCACGTCACCAGCCTTGAACCCGTGCGCCGAGAGCCCGGCGGCAAAGCGGCCCACCTGATGTTCAAATGCCCCATAGGTCAGGCTGCGGCTGGTAGCAGCGTCCACAATGGCAAGTGCCTCGGGATGCAGCAGTGCGCGCGCTCTGATGAATTGCGGCACGGTTGTAGACGGTACGTCCTGCAGCAGAGCCGGACCCTGCAACATGGAGGGGGTTATGGGCGTTTCGGTCATGTCATTGATATGATTAATGTAGCTAAATACACATATTTGACGGGGGCTGGAGGCCTATATTCCACTATAAAACAGTGCGTAGTGTCCAAATTTCAGGAAACAGCACCACGTCCAGCATTTTGCGCAGATAGCTCACGCCACCGGTGCCGCCGGTGCCGCGTTTGAAGCCGATGATCCGC
>JAHEBY010000320.1 GCA_024642025.1 Comamonadaceae bacterium
CGAGCCCCAATCCACCTTGCGCAACGACGTAATTCTGGAGTCGACCTGCACGCCAGCCATGTCAAAGCGCAATACGTCGCCCAACTTCAAGCCCAGCGTCTCGGCAATGCCTTCCTCGACGCTGATGGCATTGGACTCCTCAGCCACCCAGCGGCCGGCCACCACCTCGTTGTGAGGGGGTCGTACAGCACTGTTTGACACGTTGAACTCGCGGTCGATCAGGCGTTTGGCACGGTCTTCGGTGTAGTTGTCGGGCGAAACCGCCTTGCCGTTTAGCGCCACCAGGCGCCCGCGAATCATGGGATACCAATCGTACTTCGCGACGCCACTGTCGCGCAGGTTTTGCTGGAATGCATCGCTCTGGTCCGGCATGACGTTGATGACAAAGCGGTTGGGAGCATCGGGCGGCGTGGCCTTGCGCCAGCTGCTGATGAGGTCGGTGCGCAGCAGTACCAGCAACACCAGCGCCAACAGACCGACCGCCAGCGCACTGATTTGCACAACCGCATAGGCTGGGCGCGCCGACAGCTGGCGCGTGGCCAGAACCAGCCAGCGCGGAGCGGTGGCTTCATTGACCGCCCAACGAAGGGCCTTC
Organism: Comamonadaceae bacterium; assembly: GCA_024642025.1. Classification (GTDB taxonomy): domain Bacteria; phylum Pseudomonadota; class Gammaproteobacteria; order Burkholderiales; family Burkholderiaceae_C; genus Egaibacter. The sequence goes on from JAHEBY010000320.1 coordinate 596, forward strand.
ACCGCCAGAAAACCCAACGCAGCAAAGACCACCACGGCCGCGGCAAATCCGCCAACGGCAATAAGGCCCAGCTTCAGGTCATTGCTGGCAGCAAGCAGCAGCGCGGCAAACCCCGCGACACCCACGCCCAGCACACCCACCGAAGCGGGTTTGAGGTTACCGACATCACGACGAATTACACGCAGCGGTGGCACCTGCGCCAGCTGCAACACCGGTGGCAAACCAAACGCAAACAGCAGCGTCAAGCCCATACCCAGTCCAAACATCACCGGCCACAGGCTTGCAGCCGGCAAGGCGACCGTTACCAGGCCAGATAGCAGGGCGACGAACGCAAAATGAACACCGAATCCGATCGCAATACCGGCAACACTGGCCGCCACGCCGATCAGGGCGAATTCGAATGCATAAGCCGAGGCAATCGTACGCTGGCTCAGGCCAAGCACCCGCAGCATGGCGCAATCATCCAGGTGGCTGGCCGCAAAACCGCGCGCGGCCAGCGCCACCGCTACCGCGCTGAGCAATGCTGCCAGCAGCGCCACCAGATTCAGGAATTTCTCCGCGCGGTCCAGCGTCTGGCGCATCTCAGGGCGTCCACTTTGCAGTGATTCGACGCGAAGGCCGCGCACGGCCCGATTCTTGATTTCAGCCTCGGCCCAATCCACAAACTGCTTGACCTGCGGGTCGGCACCCGCCACCGCCATGCGGTAGGTCAAACGGCTGGCCGGCTGAATGAGCCCGGTGGAGGCAATATCAGACTGGCCGATCATCACACGCGGCGCGAAACTCATGAAGCCAGCGCCGCGATCGGGTTCAATCACGATGAGCTTGCTGATTTTGAACCGCGCATCGCCAAGCAACAGGGAGTCGCCAAGCTTGAGGCCTAACGACTCAAGCAGTGATGCATCGACCCAGGCCTGGCCCGCAGCCGGAATCTCGCGGGTCGTTACATCGGGCGACCCCTCTTTGTCGCTGACACGCAGACTGCCCCGCAGGGGATAGCCCGGCTCCACCACCTTCAGCGCCACCAGCTTGGAGGCACCTCCGTTGGCATCAATTGCCCGGCCCATGGTGGGAAACCCCAGCGTGCCGGAGACTGTGAGGCCCAACGCGCTTGCTTTGGCCAGAAAAGATGCTGGCGTCGGGTTGTCGCTGGAAACCACGGCGTCTCCGCCGAGCAACTGTCGGGCATCCCGCTGCAGACCACCTTTAAGCCTGTCCGCAAAAAATCCAACTGCGGTCAGAGCGGCCACCGCCAGTGTGACAGCCACCATCAACAGCCGAAGGTCACCCGACCGCAGGTCACGCCAGAGGGTTTGCCAGCCAAGGCGCCAGAAAGAAATTTGCATCCCGCTACCTTACAGCATTCGGCCCAAGCCGACAGCGGGAGGTATTTGCGTCAGGCGACCGAGCGCAGCCGCACGCCGGCCAGTTCGGGCTGTAAAAACAGGCGATGCGGCGCCGAATAGCATACAAAGCGCTTGTTGGTTGCCCGCCCTATGGCGCACAGGCCAAGACTGGACGCCACTTCATGCCCCATCTGTGTGATGCCACTGCGTGAAACCACGATGGGCACATTCATTTGCGCCGCCTTGATGATCATCTCACTGGTAAGGCGACCCGTGGTGTAGAAAACCTTGTCACCAACCGCTGAACTGGCTTGTGGCTGCATCCACAGCCATCCGGCAATGGTGTCAATGGCATTGTGGCGCCCCACGTCTTCCACGAAGATCATCATCTCCGGAGCTTCGGTCGATAACTTGAACAATGCGCATCCATGAACGGAACCCGACAGTTTGTACGTGGAGTCCTGCAGTCGAATCGCATTGGTCATGCCGTACAACTGGGCCTGTGTCAAAACGGAATCTGGAAGCCGGATCGCCCCCACATCGCCCATCAAATCCCCAAACATGCTGCCCTGCCCGCAACCGGTGGTCACCACGCGTTTGGCAGTCTTTTCAGCAAAATTGGCAACGCCGCCATGCGTTTTGACGGCCGCAGCGCCCACATCCCAGTCCACCGTGATGGAGTCAATCTCGTACACCGATTTGACAAGCCGCTGGTTGCGCAGAAAGCCCAGCACGAGCAGCTCCGGATTCCCGCCAAGCGTCATCAGCGTGACCAATTCCCGGTTGTCAACATAGACGGTGAGCGCTCGCTCAGCCGGAATCGCAATCAGCTCCCGTTCACCGAACTCATTGACGGCCTCAATCTGTCGAGTCAGGGGCGCCCGCGCCGCTGTCAGCCGGGGCAGCGAAAGCCCCTTGCGCGCAAGCGGTGTGGGCATGTCTGGCATTTTTGGCCTATTGGTCCGAGACCTGCCTAATAAACCAGGTCGGCGGTGCCGTACCCGCCAGCAGCCAACGGCTCTCCGCCCGCACGCACGGCAACGGCACAGTACTTGAACTCCGGGATCTTCCCGAACGGGTCCAGCGCGGCATTGGTCATCAAATTGGCCGCGGCCTCGTAGTAGGCAAAAGGCACAAACACAGCACCTTTGGGTGTGCCGTCGTCCCGCCGCACGCGAATGGCTACTTCGCCCCTTCGCGACTGAATGGTGATCGGGTCACCCGCAGAGAGGCCCATCTCGAGCAGATCAGTGCCGCACATGGAAGCCGTGGCCATCGGCTCAAGGGCATCCAGCACCGTGGCGCGGCGCGTCATGCTGCCGGTGTGCCAGTGTTCGAGCTGGCGACCCGTGATCAGCACATACGGGAAGTCTTTATCAGGGCGCTCGTTGGCTGGAATGATGTCTGCCGGCACCAGTTTGACGCGACCATCCTTGGTTGGGAACGACTCGATGAACACAGTTGGGGACCCGGGGTCCTCGGCCGTCAGGCAGGGGTAGGTAACGCTGGATTCACGTTCCAGGCGCTCCCAGGTAATGCCCGAAATTGCGGCATGCATGGCTTGCCGCATTTCTTCATATACCGCCGCCACACCGGCGTGTTCACCCTTGTATTGCCAGTTCAAGCCGATGCGGTTGGCAATTTGCTGGATGATCCACAAATCCGGCTTGGCCTGACCGGGCGGGTCAATGGCCTGCTTGCCCAATTGCACCATGCGGTCGGTGTTGCTGACAGTGCCAGTCTTTTCCGGCCACGCGGTGGCGGGCAACACCACATCGGCCAACCATGCGG
>JAHEBY010000321.1 GCA_024642025.1 Comamonadaceae bacterium
AACCAGAAAGTGGCAGTGTCCGGCGCGCAGGATCCGGCCAGCTTGCTAAGCGCCATGCAGAAGGCCATGGCAGACGGCGCTTCAGACTGACTAGCGTGGGCCCTGCTTGAGCGGCGCGCTGACTTGGTTCAAAGCAGTGCCTTCCATAAGTGAAGGCGCATGCTCGTTCATCCAGCGCCCGAAATCAAGCCACATCTGGCGCATCTCCGAGTTCAGCGGTGTGCGTCCGGCGTTGGGCAATTCAATCGTCACAACGGGTATACCTTTGTGCACGCCGCCGTAATTACCGAGCGAGCCCGGGTAAATGCCGACCTGATCCAGATACAGCCTGCCGAGATTGCTCGGCGGCACGGACGGGCCGTCAAAATCAAGCACGCCATAAGGTGCGTGAATGCTCACGATCAGCTGCGGCTTGAAGCTTTCCATCTGCTCGAACAAAAAACGCGATTCTGGCTCTGAAAGTGGCGCCGGGCCAGGCCAGCGGCGCGGGTCCTTGCGAGTGCGTTGTTCCCAGTATATTTTGGCTTCGCGCACCCAGTTCGGCGTGGGAAAGTTGCGATTCAGGTCCACGCCGTTTGCGTTCATGCGCCGTGGCGGGCGCGCCGTCAAGCCGTCCGGATTCAATGCTGGCACAAACCGCCAGTGCACCGGATAGGGCGTATCGGCAGGCGGCACCTCAGCCAGCTTGATCCAGTGCACCGCCATGGCGGCGGACGACAGTTCGTCCCCATGGATACCGCCCAGCACCAACACGCGAAGGCGCGGTGACTTGGTCTCGATATCACGCACCAGCAAAGGGCGCCCCTTGACTGAGGTTGAACCACTCGCCTGGAGCAATGCCGACTCGCACAAAGTGCGGCTCAGGTTGGGTAGCCGGTTGGCAAACTCGTCGCAAGCCTTGCCTGACTGGGCCAGAGCAGCAGACGACGCGACTGAAAGATAGAGAAGTGCAAATCCAGTGAGTAGCTTCATTTTTTCATTCTAATTTGTGAACTACGCACGGTTTGCCCCGCTTTTCTTGGTATTGCCGCTCCATGCGGGCGGTATCGTATTTAACAGCCGTCCACTTGCCATATTGCAGCGCGGCAAAGCCCTCATGGAGTGGCCTTATCGATGAAGAAAATCAACCCATCATGCAAGCGCTGAAACTATCTGAACTCATGGGCGCACTGAGTCATGCGCTTGACATTACCGAGGGCCAGCCCGAAGGGCATTGCGTGCGTTGCTGTTGGATCGGCATGCAAATTGCGCAGAAACTGACGCTCCCCGCCGAGCAACTTTGGGAGTTGTACTACACACTGCTGCTCAAGGATCTTGGATGTAGCAGCAATGCTTCGCGCATCTGCGAGCTATACCTGACTGACGATCTGTCGTTCAAGCGCGATTTCAAATGGGTCGACGGCAGCCTCCCACAGGTGTTGCGTTTTGTCCTTCGCAACACCGGCCCATCTTCCGGTTTGGTCGACCGCCTGAAGGCGCTGGGCGGCATTCTTTCCAATGGCGACCAGATCGCCCAGGAGCTGATTCAGACCCGCTGTACGCGCGGTGCCGACATCGCACGTCAGCTGCGCTTTCCAGAGGGCGTGGCAAACGGGATTCATTCACTGGACGAGCATTGGGACGGGGGCGGCCGACCCGAGGCACTTGAGGGCAGCGCAATCCCGCTCTATGCCCGCGTCGCGTTGCTGGCACAGGTGATTGATGTGGTCAACAGCGCGAGCGGCCAGGCAGCGGCAATTGCTGAAGCGAACCAGCGCAGCGGCAAATGGTTCGACCCGGACCTCGTCGACGCGTTCCTCGCTGTAGCAAGTGAGCCCACATTCTGGGCAACGCTGAATTCGCCCAATATTGAAACGCACGTGTTTGCCATGGAACCAGCCGGCCGTGAAGTGGTGGTTGACGAGGACTATCTGGATGATATTGCCGAGGCATTTGGCAAAGTGGTTGACGCCAAGAGCCCGTTTACCTCGGGCCACAGCGCCCGCGTCGGCTTGTATACCGTGCTGCTAGCCGAGTCCATGGATTTGCCTGAATCACGTCGGCGTTGGCTAAAGCGCGGCGCGCTCCTGCATGACGTGGGCAAGCTGGGCGTCAGCAACTCGGTTCTGGACAAACCTGGCAAGCTGGATGATGCCGAATGGGCTTCGATACGACAGCACGCGGTGTACACCGAATCCATACTCGGTCGCATCAAGGTATTTGACGAACTCGCAAGGGTGTCAGCGGCACACCATGAGCGGCTGGATGGCGGGGGCTATCCCCGTGGCATCAAGGCGGCAGACATCGCGCTTGAAACCCGTATCATCACCACCGCCGATATTTTTGATGCCATCACGGCCGAGCGACCCTACCGTGGCGCGGTGCCTGTGGACAAAACGCTTGCCATCATGGCCGACACCGTTGGCACTGCCATTGACGGTGACTGCTTTGCCCATTTGAAAAAGATCATCGACAAGAACCCGGAGTTTTTTCCAGGAGCTGCAGGCCAGAGCCCTGCCGTTGTAATTGCGTCGAGTTCAAATCGCTTCAATAGTGGCCATCGTCAGCCTGCCAACGCCACATAGACGTTTTGCACATCGTCGTTGCCATCAATCGCTGCCAGAAAAACTTCCACCTCTTCGAGCTGAGCGGCACTCAAACTGGCCGGATCAACCGGGTTTTTGGGTTTGTACCCAAGTTTGGCTGATACCACGTTAAAGCCATGCGCGGGCAGCGCGCGGCTCACCAGGTCCAGGTCAGCGGCGTCGGTGATGAACGTGCTTGTGCCTGCTTCGTCACCCGGCTCGAAATCCTGTGCTCCGGCTTCGATAGCGGCCACTTCGGCATCAGCCTCTGCACTGGCAGCCTCGGCTTCGATCATGCCGACATGGTCGAAATCCCACGCTACCGAGCCTGAAGTACCAAGCTGCCCCTTGCGGAACAGCACCCGCATTTCCGGCGCCGTGCGGTTCACGTTGTCGGTCAGGCACTCCACCATCACGGCCACCTGGTGCGGCGCAAAACCTTCGTAAATCACGCGCTCAAAGTTGACCGTCTCGCCGGTCAGGCCGGCACCTTTCTTGATGGCGCGGTCCAGCGTGTCCTTGGGCATGGACACCTTGCGCGCCTGCTCCACCACCAGGCGCAAGCGTGAATTGGATGCTGGGTCGGGCCCGCTGCGGGCTGCCACCATGATGTCCTTGGCCAGACGGCCAAACAGTTTGCCTCTGGCGTTGGCCGCCAGCTCCTTGCCTTTTGCTTTCCATTGCGCGCCCATGTCGATTTCCTCAATTAACCGGTTGCGCGGTATTGTCGCCGCAACAAACGCTACAGCACGCCACCTTCCCGTAGCGCCGCTACTTGCGCAGCATCCAGCCCCAGCTCCGCCAGCACCTCATCGGTGTGCTCGCCCAGCGCCGGGGGCGGGCGGTTGAGCACGGGGGGTGTGGCAGTCAGCCTCAACGGGCTGGCCACAGTTGCTATTGATGTAATAGCTGATTGCGCAATGGTGGCGGGGGATAGAGGTTGATTTACCTTCAAATTTCGGGCGTTGACCTGTTCGTCGGCAAAGGCCTGGCCAATATCATTGATCGGACCGCAAGGCACGTGCTGGGGTTCCAGCAAGGCAACCCACTCGGCCGTGGTGCGGGTGCGGGTGACCGCTTCCATGGCCGGAATCAGCGTAGCGCGGTTGCTGTTGCGCGCGGCCATTTTGGCGTAGCGCGCGTCTGCCGCCCATTCGG
>JAHEBY010000322.1:0-2549 GCA_024642025.1 Comamonadaceae bacterium
CGTGCACTTTGGCCAGCTGCGACTCCAGCGCACCTTTGGCGCGGGTGCTGTCGGCATCGATGCGGGCCACGCGCACCGGCTCGCCGTGCGGGTAAAGGGCCGACTCGGTGTTGGGCCGGCGGACATCGGCCAGCAGTTGCGCCAGATGCTCCTCAATCTGCTCGGTGCCGCGCCCCACCGGCGCAATGTCCACATTGCCGCACTCGGGGCAGGCGCGCGGCACGCGTTCGGTAAAGCCGCAGTGGTGACAGCGCAACGTGCGGTCGATCTTGTGAAACACGCGGTAGGCGCTGCAATGCTCGCACTGGCTTTTCCAGTCGCAGGCGCTGCAGGCCAGCACCGGCGCATAGCCGCGCCGGTTCAAAAACACCATGCTTTGCTCGCCGCGCGCCACCCGTTGCCGGATCGCGTCCAGCAGGGGCGGCGAAAACACGGCCCGCTTGGGCTGGTTATTCATGTCGACCCGCCGCACCAGCGGGAGCGCACTGTTTTCACCAATGCGGCTGGGCATGTCAAGGCGCACGTAGCGGCCGCCTTCAGCGGCAGGTCGGCTGTGGTGCCAGCTCTCCAGCGACGGGGTGGCCGAGCCCAGCATCACCTTGGCGCCGTCGAGCTTGCCGCGGTAAATGGCCAGATCGCGCGCCGAGTAGCGGGCGCCTTCCTGCTGCTTGTAGCTCGGGTCGTGCTCCTCGTCCACCACAATCAGTTTCAAGCCCGGAATGGACGCAAACACCGCCATGCGGGTGCCCAGCACAATGCGCGCTGCGCCGCTGTGCGCCGCCAGCCAGCTTTTGAGTCGCTGCGCCGGCGTCATGCCACTGTGCAGCGAGACCACGGCGTCCTGGCCAAACAGCGTCTCAAAGCGGGCGCTGAAGCGCGCCTGCAACTGCGGCGTGAGGTTGATCTCGGGCACCATCACCAGCGCCTGCGCATCAGGTTCGCGGGCCAGCAGGTCGTGCACGCAGCGCAGATACACCTCGGTTTTGCCGCTGCCGGTGGCGCCAAACAGCAAAAACGGTCCTTTTTCAGCATCAAATTGGCCGATAGCCCCCGTCTGTTGTGCGGAAGCAGCTATTAAATTTGTAGTAATTGGCGGGGTGTCGGAGATGGCGTCAATCGCAGTTTTGGCGTGACGCTTGAGACGCCGCGCCATTTGCACGGGGCTTAAATCGCGCAGTTGCGGTGGCAAGGCGGCCAGCGCTACTTCGCCGAGTGAACGCTGGTAATAGCTGGCCGCAAACGCCACCAGCTGCCGCCAGTTCGCTGAAAGCGGTGCAATGCCGTCGAGCGCGCCAGCCACAGCGCGCAGTTTGGCGGCATCCATGACCGCAGACTTCGGGTCTGAAGCATCGTCCCACACCACCCCCAGCGTTTCGCGCTTGCCGAACGGCACGCGCACCAGGCTTCCGGCAGCAAGTGGAAGCTCACTCTCATACGTCAACGGCCCGGCCACCGCGCTGTGCGCGGGAGTTTGAACCAGGACGGAGAGCAGGTGGGCCATGTGGCGTTGAGGATTGAACTCGATTTAGCGGCAATTTCTGGAATCAACTTGTGAAATACGCCCTAAGTCATTGATATAAATAGGCTTTACCGAGCATCCAGAGTTTCTGTGGATAACTTTGTTGATAGCTTGTCATCGCCAGCGCCAAGGCCTTGTAAATCAAGGCTTTGACTGAATTGCCCGCAAAAAAAGCAAAGTTTAAATCCTATATAAATCAACAACTTGGCGTCGCTATGGGTTTTGTAGCGATTGCAGGTGGGCATGCACAACTCTGGCGCACTGCAACAAAAAATTTGTGAATAAGTCAATACTCGCTTGCTTTTTTTGCCGGAAATCTGCTAGCGCTCAAGTTTCAGAAATTTATGCCGAAAAGCCCTTGCGGCCACTTACTTTCGCTGCTGCCTTGAGTAAGCGTGCACCATCTCTACAAGGACTGCTACGTTTTCAGGAGGCGTGTGCTGGCTGATGCCATGCCCAAGATTGAAAATATGGGTAGGCCCGGTGGCATCGGGATCATTTTTTGGGGCCTGAAACGGCGTGCCAAAGCTGTCCAGCACGCCTTGAGCGGCGGTTTTGATCTGCTCTGGCCCGGCAAACAGCACATTGGGGTCGATATTCCCTTGCAGTGCCTTGCCGGGGTTCGCAGATGCGCCACCCGCCGAACTCCCTACCTGCCCGCCCACGAGCGCACGCGCCGCGCCCAGATTGACGGTCCAGTCCAGCCCCAGCACCTCGCAGTCCAGCGCGGCCATCTCCCTGAGCCACAGGCCACCGCCCTTGGTAAACACGATGCGCGGCACCGGCTGGCCGTCGGCGCCCTGACGCTTGAGCTGCGCCAGCACCCGCGCCGTGTAGGCCAGGCTGAAGGCCTGAAACGCGCCGTCGGCCAACACGCCGCCCCAGCTGTCAAAAATCATCACGGCCTGAGCGCCCGCGTCGATTTGTGCATTGAGGTAGACGGCCACCGCATCCGCGTTGACAGCCAGCATTTTGCGCATGAGGTCGGGCCGGCTGTACAGCATGGTTTTGACCAGGCGGTAATCGTCAG
>JAHEBY010000322.1:2559-3720 GCA_024642025.1 Comamonadaceae bacterium
AGTGTCCAGGGGCTGCCGCTAAACCCAATCAGCGGCACGCGGCCATTGAGCGCCTTGCGGATGGAGGTGACGGCATCAAACACATAGCGCAGCTTGCTCATGTCGGGCACCGCGAGTTGGGCCACGGCCGCTTCGTCGCGCACGGGGTGGGCAAACTTGGGGCCTTCGCCCAGCGCGAAAGACAGGCCCAGGCCCATGGCATCGGGCACGGTCAGGATGTCGCTGAACAGAATGGCGGCGTCCAGCGGATAGCGCTCCAGCGGTTGCAGCGTCACTTCGGTGGCGTAGTCGGTATTGGTCGCCAGGCCCATAAAGCTGCCCGCCTTGGCGCGGGTGGCCCGGTATTCGGGCAGATAGCGGCCCGCCTGACGCATCAGCCAGACGGGTGTGTGGGGCGTAGCCTGGCGCCAGCAGGCGCGCAGGAAGGTGTCGTTTTGCAGGGGGGCGAAATTGGATGCGGGGGTCATGGGGGCATTGTCGCAGCCCGGCGGCGGCAGGTTCAGCGTCAGTCGCGGCGGAGTGGCAGCCCGGGTCCAATATGGCCGAACAGCTCAGCCGATCAACTCATCCGCTGATGCTCAACAAGCAGACAGCGGTTTTGCACCACCTGCAAACCGGCCTTTTCGGCTTTGGCCGTCGCCTCGGGATGCTCGATGCCGAGCTGCAGCCACACTGCTTTTGCGCCAATGACAATGGCCTGGTCGACCACTGGCGGCACGTCGGCGCTGTTGCGAAACACGTCCACCAGGTCGATGCGCACGTGTTTGGCCGCCTCCAGCAGGTCGGGGTACACCTTTTCGCCCAAAATCGTTTCGGCGCCCGCTGCCGGGTTGACGGGCACGATGCGCCAGCCGTGCGACTGCATGTAATGCGCCACCTCATGGCTGTCGCGATGGGTTTTGGGCGAGAGCCCCACCACCGCCACGGTCCGGCAATTGGCAAGGATATCGTCGATGACCGGCTGGGTCTGCATGGGCGCCTTCAATACAAGTGAATCAGGACTTGTATTTTATGGAGCACCCATATGGCGCCGTGGCGGCCGCGCTCAGTGGCTTGCCGGCCAGTGCCTCTGTGAGACCCTGCCGCACATAGTTGGTCGCAGTTTTGATGTCAGACGCGCGGGCCGAGGCAATGCTGTCGATGCCGCCCGCATAAATCAGC
>JAHEBY010000021.1:0-5129 GCA_024642025.1 Comamonadaceae bacterium
CACACCAACGCCGAGACCGTGGCCAGCCGCAAGGCGTCGCAACTGGCGCTGGAAGCCTTCACGGCAGCCCTGCCCGAAATGCTGGGTGGCTCGGCCGACCTGACCGGCTCCAACTTGACCAATACCAAATCAACGCCGCCACTGCGTTTTGATATGGTGGGTGATGTGGTTCAAACGGCAGAGGGAGTGGGTGGCCGCCACATCAACTATGGTGTGCGCGAATTCGGCATGGCCGCCATCATGAACGGCATAGCCTTGCACGGGGGTTTTATACCCTACGGTGGAACCTTCCTGACCTTCAGCGACTACAGCCGCAACGCCATTCGCATGGCCGCGCTGATGAAGATTCGCGTGATCCATGTGTTCACGCACGACAGCATTGGTCTGGGTGAAGACGGACCCACGCACCAGTCCATCGAACATGCGGCCAGTTTGCGCCTGATTCCCAACCTGGACGTCTGGCGGCCGGGCGATACGGCAGAGACGGCGGTGGCATGGACGGTCGCACTGGGCAACGCAACCAGACCAACGGCACTGCTGCTAAGCCGCCAGAACATCAGCTACGCACCAAAAGGCGAGTCGGACGCGACGTCCGGTGGCGCCACGACCATCGATGCCTATGGGCTGGATGCCATCAGCAAAGGCGCCTACGTCCTTGCTGAGCCCTCTGAAGTGGGCGTGCGCAAGAAAGCCCAGGCAGTCATCATTGCCACCGGCTCTGAAGTGCAATTGGCTTTGAAAGCGCAGGAACTGCTGGCCGCCCAAAAAATTGCGGTTCGGGTGGTGTCCATGCCCAGCACGACGACGTTTGACCGTCAATCCGTCGCCTACAAAAGCGCAGTCTTGCCCGCTGGCGTGCCCCGCGTTGCGGTCGAAATGGGCGCGTCCGACGGCTGGTGGAAATACGGTTGCGCGGCGGTGGTGGGTATTGACACCTACGGTGAGTCGGCGCCCGCGCCAGTGCTGTTCAAACACTTCGGTTTTACACCAGAAAACGTGGCCGACACGGTTCGCGCCGCGTTGTCGAGAAAGAAGTAAAGTTAGTCATTCACAGGAGCAAATCATGGCAATCAAATTAGGCATCAACGGCTTTGGGCGTATCGGCAGGAACGTACTGCGCGCAGCGGTACAGAACTTTGCAGACATCGAAATCGTGGCCATCAACGACCTGCTGGAGCCCGACTACCTGGCCTACATGCTGCAATACGACAGCGTGCACGGCCGCTTCAAAGGCACGATTGCCGTTGAAGGCAACACGCTCATCGTCAACGGCAAGAAAATCCGCCTCACCCAGGAGCGCGACCCGGCCAACCTCAAATGGAGCGACGTGGGCGCCGACATCGTGCTCGAATCCACCGGCCTCTTCCTGGACAAAGCCTCCGGTGAAAAACACCTGGCCGCTGGCGCGAAGAAAGTCATCTTCTCCGCCCCCAGCAAGGACGACACCCCGATGTTCGTCTTTGGCGTCAATGACAAGACCTACAAAGGCGAAGCCATCATCTCCAATGCCAGCTGCACCACCAATTGCCTGGCCCCCATCGCCAAGGTACTCCACGACAAATGGGGCATCAAGCGCGGTCTCATGACCACCGTGCACGCCACCACTGCCACGCAAAAGACCGTGGATGGACCTTCCAACAAAGACTGGCGCGGCGGCCGCGGCATTCTGGAAAACATCATCCCCAGCAGCACGGGTGCCGCCAAGGCCGTGGGTGTGGTCATCCCTGAACTCAACAAAAAGCTCACCGGCATGAGCTTTCGGGTACCGACCAGCGACGTCTCGGTGGTGGACCTGACCTGTGAACTCAACAAGGAAGCCACCCTGAAAGAAATCTGCGCCGAGATGAAGGCTCAATCGCAAGGCGCCCTCAAAGGCGTGCTGGGTTACACCGAAGACAAAGTGGTGGCCACCGACTTCCGGGGCGAGACCTGCACCAGCGTGTTTGATGCCGATGCCTCCATTGCGCTGGATGGCACCTTCGTCAAAGTCGTCTCCTGGTACGACAACGAGTGGGGCTACTCCAACAAGTGTCTGGAGATGGTGCGCGTCGTCGCCAAATAGGACGCGCTATAAATGCAGAGGCCTGAGAAATCAGGCCTCCAGGCCCTATGCGGCGTAGCCGGGGTTGGGTTTCACCCCAATCAGTTTGGGTGCGTTGAGTTTTCGGGGTTTGACTTTTCCGCCGCTGGATTTCAGCCAGGTTTCCACCACGTCCCAAACCATCTTGTTGCCCGCGCTCTTTGCTTCTTCAGCTACCGGGGCCCAGGATGCAACTTTGTATTTCTTTGATGCCTCAACGGGCTTGCCGTTAAGCCGCATGTCATCGATGCGTTTGCCCATTGTGGCTGAGGGATTGCAGCTGTATTGCAGACCACCTACCCGCACCATATCGCCGCCCTGCTGGTAGTACGGGTCCGGGTTGAACAGGTTGTCGCACACGTCCTCAAGTACGGTTTTGAGCGTCTCGCCCGTCAGCTCGGATACGGTCGCATAGGAATAGGTGGTGGCTGTCATGTCCATCAACCATTCACGGGTGATGGGTTGCCCGGGCAATAGTGTGGTGCCCCACCGGAATCCCGGAGAAAACGCGATGTCAGCACCTTGCACGTCCATCAGCGCGTCCACAATTAACTGGTCACCCGTGCCGTTGAAATTTCCACGCCGGTACAGCGTCCCTTCGGTCACAGCCAGCTGCTCGGCAAGCTTGGACTCGTAAGGTGCACGGATCTTTGTGATCAATGCATCCATGTCTGTGTCAGCGGGGAGCATGTTTGAAAAAACCGGTAGCAATTTGTATCGGAAGTCGGCAACCTTTTTCTCCTTGACATCGAAGTCCAGCACACCGAGAAACTTGCCGTTGGAGCCGGAATTGGTGACGATGGTTTTACCCCCCGGGTTGCTCACGATGCTGGCTACCGGCATCCCATCGTGGGTATGGCCGCCCATGATGGCGTCGATGCCGGTTACGCGGCTGGCCAACTTCAGATCGACATCCATTCCGTTGTGCGACAGGACCAGAACCACTTGGGCGCCTTTGGAGCGAGCCTCGTCCACGACCTTTTGCATGGTTTCTTCCTGAATGCCAAAGCCCCAGTCGGCCATCATGTAGCGGGGGTTGGCAATCGGGCTGTAAGGAAAGGCCTGGCCAATAATGGCGCAGGGCACGCCGTTCATGGTGCGCATGACGTAGGGTTTGAAAACCTGGTCGCCAAAATCGTTGGTCTTGATGTTTTGGGCGACAAACTCCACCTTGCCAGCGAAGTCCTTGTCGACGATCTCTTTGACACGCTCCATGCCCAGCGTGAATTCCCAATGACCCGTCATGATGTCAACGCCCAGCAACTTGCAGGCATCCACCATGTCCTGGCCGTTGGTCCACAATGCCGTTCCCGACCCCTGCCAGGTGTCGCCGCCGTCAAGCAACAAGGCGCCGGGCCGGCTCGCCTTCATGCGCTTGACCAGCGTCGCAAGATGGGCGAAGCCACCAACCTTGCCATAGCGCTGCGCTGCCTTTTCGTAGTCAAGATAGGTTAGGGCATGCGCTTCGGCGGTACCCGGTCGAACCTTGGCAACCTTCAGCAAATGCTCGCCAACGAGATGCGGCAGGTTGCCCTGCATCGACCCGAGCCCGATGTTGATACTGGGTTCCCGAAAGTAGATGGGCTTGAGTTGTGCGTGGCAGTCGGTCATGTGCAGGAACGACACGTTGCCAAAGGCCGGTATGTCGTAGAGGCCGTTGGTGGCAGTCGCTGCATCGGCCTCTGCAAAGCTTCCCAAGCCCATGCCGGCCATGGTGCCTGCGCCCAGCACCTGAAAAAACTCACGCTTAGTTAAATTCATAGTTTTGCATTCACTAATATAAAGATTCAGAAAAACCCGGACAAGCCGGGTTTAACGAATAGCCGGTTATTGATTAACCGGGGATTTGGGGTCGAGCAACAACGCAAGGACGTTGCGGACCTGATTTTCAGTCAGGACTCCGTTGTGTCCAGCACGGGGCATGTCGGAGCAGGCGTTATAGGCCCTTGAGTTCCAGACCTTGCCCCATGTGTATTCAACAATCGCCTTGGATGCGGCACTGTTTGGATCCGACACGCCCCGCAACTTGCCGTAGTTGTAAAGACTTGGGCCAATGGTTCCAAAGGAAATTTCCTGCTTGGAGATTTGGTGGCAGTTGTAGCAGTTGCCGCCGTTCACTTCGCCAGCTTCATCTGACCAGGTCATCCCTTTGCCACTCTGAGCAATCTTTTCACCTTCTTTCCAGTCGCCCAGAAACTTGCCGTCAGAAGGCCATTTGATGGTCGCGAAATTGGCTTTTTCAATTGCTTTCGCCCGAGCGTCATCCAGAGGCTTGCCCGCTACGTCCGCCTCGCTGCAGGCTCGGTTGGTCTCGTCTGCGTTGAGTATGGATACTTTGGCTATGCCTTTGTCGCTAAACGAGGCTTTGGCGACATCAGCTGCCAACTTGTCGAAATTGACTGCATTGGGAGCGGACGCACATCCCATTACGATTGCAGTACCGGCCACAGTTGCCAACAGGATTTTGAATTTGCTTTTCACTATGCTTCTCCTTCTGGTTTAGCGTTTGATGGCTGGCGCAACAGAGGCCGAACCCTTGCTGTTAACGCCCAGATAAACACCCAGCGCCACCGTAGCCTCACTGCCAAATCCGGGATAGGGGAATCGCTGTTGCCGATAGCAATCGTTCAGACGCTGCTGCATCCCCCACATCTGTCCGTTGCCAACGCGGTAGGCGGGCCAGGCTGCAAACCCTACGCCATCACCGGGGTTCTTCGTCAAGTTAGGCAAGTCTTGAAGCCTGATGCGCTTGCCATCCTCGCCGTGGCAAGAGGCACACGCAAAGTCGTGCGGCCCACCGCGCTGGAAGAAAAGGCGCTTGCCGACCTCGTAAAAAGTCTTTTCTTGTTCATGGCCTTGCGGCAAATTGAAACGCATGCCTTTTGATTCGGCTGCAATCCAGGTTGCCAGAGCAGTAACGTTGTTTTGCTCACCTTTGCCAAAGGACGTTTTAGCGGTTTCGGCTGCGCTGATGCCTTGCAAGGTCTCCATGCAGGTTAGCAGCCGCGACTCGAGATCCTGTACGCGATTGGTGTCTGCAAAAAACCGC
>JAHEBY010000021.1:5139-14016 GCA_024642025.1 Comamonadaceae bacterium
CCGCGGCAGCTCGACAAATGTCCCCTTGACGACGCCGGGACCCTTCCCCAAATCGCATTTTTGAAGAGATGCATTCTTTGGCCCCCGCGCCTTTTTCCAGAGGTCTTCACCCTTCGCCTCAAACAGATCCGCAGGGTTGCCATCCTGCAACATGGAACGGTACTCTTCGATACTCTCGATGGTGGTCTTTTGGGCGAATGCTGGCATGGATAACAAACCAGCCAGCACGGGTAAAAAAAACTGCTTTCTTTTCATCATCGAGAACTCCGTAGGTAGTAGAAATACTATATCGACGTGAGGCAGCATGGCTATTGCTACCCCACGCCGCCATGTTTTTACTGTTATGAAACAGTGGCTTCGTCGGACCGCGTGTCGCCCCGGTTGTCTTTCCAGTTGATAGCGATTTTGTCGCCAGCTTTCGCGCCTTTTACAACGAATTGAAGGAACGGATTTTTTGACACGGCCGGACCCCATTCGGCGGTCAGAACTGCCTTGCCATTGTGGGTGGCAGTTACTTCCTGGATGTACCAGGCGGGGATAATTTTGCCCTCTGAGTCTTTGCGTTGACCGCCCTCCATTTCGTGCGCCATCAAGACGCGTACGGTAGCTTTGTCGCCCGCCACTTGGGCACGAATGCGCATTGGATCTGCCATTTTTGAACTCCTGAATCTGGATAAAAACTATTAATTAAGGGAAAAGCTTCAGCCGCCGCAGCCACCGAGAGTGACCTTGACTTCTTTCTTGGCGAACAATACCTTGCCGTCACCCATGATGGCGACTGCGTACACATCGGATGATTGACCCATCTTGACGCGTGCGGAAAATGCGGATTCCACGCTGTCGGTCATGTGAAACATGGCTGTAAGCGTTGCCGGATTCTTTTCGACCATGATCAGCATGCTTTTTACACCGGCCAATCCTGTTGAAACGGCGATGGGGACGACTGCGCCATTCTCGGCAATGTCTGGAGCCGTTATGGCGACGTCAGTGCTTTCAACTGGCGCGCCAGCGCCTAGCGCTTTGAGTGCTTCCTGAACGCCCTTGGCTTGAAACGCCCCGGTGTTGTACGCCGCGAATGCAAATTGCGGAAAGAGTCCGGTAGAGCCCAGCAATCCGGCTACTACGGCGGATGTTTTGAGTGCCTGTCTGCGAGTCTGCATAAATTTTCTCCTGATGGTTAAGTCAATACTAATAAATGTCGGTAAGTTTGTCAGTGGTGAAATCCCTGATCCTTATTTTGTAGCGCCCGCAGCAAGCCAGGTGGCGATTGCCTTGGCCTCTGCGTCCGTAATGGTCTGCGGTGGCATCGGGATCGGCCCCCACACGCCCGAGCCACCTGACTTTATTTTGGCTGCCAGATAGTCGGCCTTGCCTGCATGCTTCTTTGCAATATCCATGAAGGCTGGGCCCAGGATCTTTTTATCAACTGCGTGGCAGGCCGTGCAGTTGTTCTTTTCCGCGAGCGCCAGTGCGGTCTTGCTGTCAGCTGCGGCTGCTGTGCCCGGGGCAGGCGCGTTTGCGGTCGCTGGTGCCTTTGGCGGGACTGGCGCTTGCGACACGGCGATCGCAGCAGCTAGCGGCCCCTTGGGTTCCGGTCGGCTTGTGTCGGCACCGCGCTGAGGTCCTACCAATCGGTTTTGGTCGGCAAGGTTACCGTGTGCATCACGCGCGAAATCGGGCAGGAAAGAGCCGACTTTGGGTTCTGCTGCACAGTCCTTCATGCAGGCCACGTTCTTCGTATCGGGCTCTTTTGCGCCCTTGAACTCGGTCCCTGGCCAGAGCGCATGCGCCGTAGTCATGCCATAGCGGTTGGGCATGCGCTCCTGCGTTTGAGCGATGTTCTTGTCGGACAGCACAAAGTCGTCAGGCACGATATTGCTAAGGTTCAACATAAACGCCGTGACCGCGTAGACCTCGTCGGTGGTGAGTGATTTGGGCGCGTTCCATGGCATGGCCCGATTGATGTAGTCCCATATTGTGGATAAGGTTGCCACCTTCATGAAGGTAGTGCGTCCAGCAGTGGGGTCCAGAAGCTTGGCGACGTGGCCCGCTTTGACGTCCTCGGTCGTTGTACCGCCGATCAACGGGCTGAAAACCGAGCCTGAATCGCCAAAAATGCCGTGGCATTGCGAACACTTGGATTCCCAGACATCCTGGCCTTTCGCGACAGAGCCGGAGCCAGCAGGCAAGCCTTTAAAGTCCGGGCGTACGTCAATGTCCCACGCGGCGACCTCTTTGGACGTTGCAGCCCGCCCAATGCCTGGAAACGACGTGCCTGATTGCCCAAACGCTACACCTGCGAGTGCCGACACCGACACGGCAATCAGTGCATTACGAAAGCTGAACATTCTTGACCTCCCCGTTTTCCTGAACCAGCCACGACTGAATCGCATTGTTGTGATAAATCGACCGTGTACCGCGCACTTCGCGAAGCTGCTTGTAAGTAGGTTGTACGAAGCCAGTTTCGTCTATGGCGCGGCTCTGGATAATGGCCGGCTTGCCGTCCCAAACCCAGTCGGTGCTGAAACGGGTCAGTGCCTTGCTCAAAACCGGGGACTCAAGACGCGCCTCTTTCCAGTTGCGACCACCATCCACCGACACATCCACACGCTTGATCTTGCCCTTGCCAGACCACGCCAAACCGGACACGTTGTAGAAGCCCTTGTCCAGCAGCACCTGCCCACCTGATGGCGTGGTGACCACACTTTTGCACTCCTGAAGATTGGAGTATTGGCGGTGCAAGCCATCGGGCTGCAGGTCGATGTAGTGAACGGCCTCGTCCTTGGTGGCGAACGGCGCGTCGCCCACCTTGACGCGGCGCAAATACTTGACCCAGCTCACGCCCTGGACGCCTGGCACAACCAGCCGCAGCGGGTAACCGTTTTCGGGGCGGAGCATTTCTCCGTTTTGGCCATAGGCCACCAGTACCTCGCCGGAGGTAATCAGGCTCATTGGTATGGTGCGCGTCATGGAGGAGCCGTCGGCACCTTCAGCCAACACGAATTTGCCGTTCTTCAAGTCCGCACCCGCGAGCTCCAGGAGGGTAATCAGTGGCACGCCAGTGAATTCGCTGCATGAAAGCATGCCATGGGTGTACTGGCATGTCGGCACCGCCACATTGCCCCATTCTGTGGCCGAATTGGCGCCGCATTCGATGAAATGAAATCGCGAAACCGATGGCAAGCGCATGATTTCGTCCATGGTCAAAACCTTTGGCGTCTTGACCATGCCATTGATCATGAAGCGGTGTTTGGATGGATCAATGTCCCACCAGCCCTGATGGTGTCGCTCAAAGTGCAGACCGCTGGGCGTGACGATTCCAAACAGTGACTGAAGTGGCGCAAACGAGACCGACGCTTGCGTCGTCTGCGTCAAGCCCGGACTCTGTCTGCGTTGCACATTGCTCTCGTACTTCGAGGGTTTTCCGTAGCCATCTGTTACCACGGGCTGCCCCAGGCCTTTTGAGTGCGCGGGCAGATTCAGGATGTTGGCGTCGCCGCCTTCTGAAGAGACCGGATTGGCCTGGGACATTGCGACGGGCGCCACGGCAGATGCCGCAGCCGCAGCAAATGCACTCCGTATGAAGTCCCGCCGTCCGTTTTTGGCTTCGGCAAAGACCGTCTTGATACCCTCGCGGTTCAGAAAATTCTCCGGCGCCTTTCGTAAGCGACCGGGCTGCGTATCGTCTTGTTTCACACCGTCTCCTTTAACAAATGGCGCTGCCGTTAACCAAAAAATCAATCAAAAACTGCATAACCGCTATCCCCCGTCGATCTGGCTGCAATTTGCGTGGCCACCGCCCGGCATACGAGGCCCGCATAACCATCGGCAATGCGGTAAAAAATCTGCGAACCCTGACGTCGTCTCGCTACGGCACCTGACCGGTACAACATGTTGAGATGCTGGGACATGTTGGGCTGCGACACCTCAATCAATCCACGCAACGCCGTGACATTCTTCTCCCCCCGGCAGAGCGCACTGACAATTCGCAACCGCACGGGAGTGGAAAGTAGCCCGAACAACTCAGCAGCCTGCTCAAACACGCGCGTGGACGGTACGTCGTCAACTGACCCAATCATTCTTTAAACATGCATATTCGAATGCACTAATATATAGTGCAGATAAAAAATTCCCTATAGGGTTACTACTCATTACTTCGCCAAAAAGGATCACTTGAAGCGGTAGTGATCCCGGTTGAGAACGGCACTGATCGCCGTAACCTCTTCCGGAAACATGGCCAGGTTCAGCTCGGTATTGCATTGCTCCACCATTCCCCGCAGGACTCCTGGAGAATTGATACGGCCGGCCGGCCTGTAAATGGCTGAGCCGTCGCCCCCCACTTTTTGCTGATGGCAGGCCGAACACTTGTTCTCGGCGATCAGTTTCTCGCCAAGTTTCAGGTCGGCCCCATGAAAAATGGATGCATCCTGGGCATGGCAAAACCCAACAACCATCCCGGTGAGAAAAAAGCAGACAAGAGATTTCATGGGTTCAGCTTAACCCTTGGCCGATCATCTGCAATGGCAATATCGCGGTTCAGAACTTCCATCCGAACTGGACGCCAAGCGCATTTTGAGACATGCCTATGGTTTCAGTTCCGCCGAAATTGGTTGACGTGCCTGACACCGTCTGGCGTGGCGCGTGCATGAACGACAGGCTCAACTCCTTGTCTTTGGACAATGCATAAGTCGCACCCAGTGTGTAATGCGAGGTGACGACCCCGGGAGCCAGAATATTGAAAGTGACATCGCGTGCCTGAATGGGGTTGTCCCCCTTGTTATAACCGGCTCGCAGCGTCCACTTGTCCGTGGCCTGCCATTGGACGCCCAGTTTCCATACATTCACGTCGGACCAGCCGAAACCCTTTCCGTCGGCTGCGCCTAATTGCCCCGCGCTGTTGCTCGGGTTGGCAATTGCCGGAACACCAGAATATTTGATTTTTTGATAGTCAACCGCAAAGGTTACAGTCGGCGTCGCCTGAAAACTCACGCCCAGCGCATAGTTTGCGGGGATGTCGAAGGACCCGCCGCCAGCAAACAAGCCCGCATAATTGCTCAGCTTCCCCATGTGGACACGGGGCGAATAACTGGCACCAATTGAAACAGCATCGCTCAGCCGCCCCATGTATCCCAGGCGAACGCCCAAACCAGAGCTGCTGTTGTAGCCCTTCCCGGTCAATGCCGACGAATTGCTCGATTGCCCGGAAAAGGCGTCCAGGCCGTAGGCCTTGAACTGTTGGTGCACGAGCAACGGCGAGATACCAATGGCATGTTGCTCATTCAATTTGTATGAGAGCGTGGGCGCCACGATCAATTGAATCAGATCCACGCCAAGTGAGCCCGATCCGCACAACACATTATTTGAACCGCCGCAATTGATTTGCCCACCCGGGTAGTTGGTGTTCATGCCGCCGTTTCCATAGACGGTAAGGCCCCAAGCCAGTTTGTCCGAAATGATACGTGTGTAGCCAAATTCCGGAATCAGAAAAATATCCCCGTCACTTTTTGCTGTCGCGGGCAAGCTGCCACCCGTGCGCGCCATATCTCGATTGGGGTTGAACAGCGTAAGGCCCAATTCGGTGCGGTTGCCGGAAAAGCTTGCCGAAGCCGGATTGTTTGCACCTGCAAACCCATCTTGCGCCATGGCCACAGAGGCGCCGCCCATGCCCTTGGCCTTGATGCCATAGCCTTCGGAAAAATAACCGTTGGTCGCCATGGCACCCGTAAAGGGCACGGCACCCAGCAGGGCGAGCACAAGTTTTCGGACGGTTTGGGGAGCTGGTGAATTGCGCATAAGTGGGCCTGGTTTATAAAAGAACTGGTTGGTTTGTTTACTTAAAACTCGCCCTTGGCAGCGCGGTCCATCATTTGATAGATGGTTTCCCTAACCTTCCAGGCTTCTTCTTTCAGTGGCGACGGCAGCTTGCGGCCCATCTTGACCATCATGTCCATGTTCAGCGTGTAAATCCACAGACCGTCTTCCTTCTCCACGACAGTCAGGCGGCAAGGCAGATAGGCGGCCATGTGGGGGCTGAAGTCGACCATCATTCGCGCCGTTGTTGGAGAGCAATAGGAGTAAACCTTCAGAAACTTCTCTTTCTTGCCCGAGCGTGATTCCAGCTCCTGCGACAGCGGCAATTCGCCCACGGCGCGCATGTTGCGCTCGACGGCCACCGCGGCAAACACCGCTTCAATGTCCTTCACGGTAACGCCCGGTTTGACTTTTCGCTCCCATGTGGTGGCCACGGCGATGTCGCCATTGCCGTCAATCCACCGGTCCCACATCTTGCTGGCTTCGGCGCCGGCACCGTCCTCCAGCTTGCCAATCGTGTTAATGGTGCCGCAGCCGGTCAGCAGCACTGCGAGCGAGAATGTCAACAGGCGAAGTAGGGTTGAAATGTGTTTCATGCGCAATCCTCAAAATGAGCGGTTTGGTGTCCCGTCATCATGCTCGGGAACTGACGGTTTTCGCACTGGTAGATACCCTATACTGATACCTGTATCCGTATATTTTCCGAGTAAATGGCTCGACGCAGTCTCCCGGCTCAGGCCTCAGCCAGATCACTTGTCAGCCTTTGAGGTAACGCCCTGCCATCGTCTCCAGGTCGACTGGCTTAATGCGGCTGGCCATGCCCGCGCAGCCAAAGGCCTCGAAACGCGCCTTGCAGATGCCCGACGCGGCCTTGCGTGCCGCGATCAGTGCCTTGCGCGGGTCGAACTCACTCGGTTGCTGGGCAAACACCTGGCGCATGGCGCCTGTCATCGCCAAACGGATGTCGGTGTCGATATTGATCTTGCGCACACCGCTCTTGATGCCGCGCTGGATTTCCTCCACCGGCACGCCATAGGTTTCCTTGATGTCGCCACCAAACTGCCGAATGATGGTCAGCCATTCCTGCGGCACGCTGCTGGAGCCGTGCATCACGAGGTGGGTTTTGGGAATCTGGGCATGTATGGCCGCAATGCGGTCCATCGCCAGAATGTCCCCCGTGGGCTTGCGCGTGAACTTGTAGGCGCCGTGGCTGGTACCTATGGCAATGGCCAGCGCGTCCACGCCGGTCTTCGACACAAAGTCCTTGGCCTGCACCGGGTCGGTCAGCATCATGTCATGGGTCAGTTTGCCCGCGGCGCCCACGCCATCTTCTTCGCCCGCCTCACCGGTTTCAAGACTGCCCAGGCAACCAAGCTCACCTTCAACCGACACCCCAACCGCATGGGCCATTTCACATACCCGGCGCGTCACGTCCAGGTTGTAGTCGTAGCTCGCAGGCGTCTTGCCATCTCCCATCAGCGAGCCATCCATCATGACGCTGGTGAAGCCCGAGCGAATGGACTGCTGGCACACTGCAGGCGTGGTGCCGTGGTCCTGGTGCAGCACCACCGGAATATCAGGGTGACTCTCCACCGCCGCCAGCATCATGTGGCGAAGGTAGGGCTCTCCGGCGTACTTGCGCGCACCGGCAGAGGCCTGCAGGATGACCGGGCTATCGGTGGCCTGGGCCGCTTCCATGATGGCCTGCACTTGCTCCAGGTTGTTGACGTTGAAAGCAGGAACACCGTAGCCGTGTTCGGCAGCGTGGTCCAGCATTTGGCGAAGAGATACAAAGGCCATGGAAGTCTCCAAAGTTAAAAATCAAATTTCTCGATGAAGGTGTGGGGCAAGCCCCGTACCGGTGTGCTCTGCGTTACGTGTTTGACGCCCGCTTCTGCAAAATCTCGAACGCCGGCAACGTCTTGCCCTCCAGCACCTCCAGGAACGCCCCGCCGCCCGTGCTGATATAGCCCACCTGCCGCTCGATGCCGTACTTGGCAATGGCAGCCAAGGTGTCGCCACCACCGGCGATGCTGAACGCACTGGATTCGGCAATTGCCTGGGCGATGGCTTTCGTGCCATTCTCAAAAGCAGCGAACTCAAATACACCGACCGGGCCATTCCAGACGATGGTGCCGGCCTTCTCGAGTTGTTCGGCCAGGGCTTTCGCGGTTTGCGGTCCGATGTCCAGGATCAGGTCGTCATCGGCCACGTCGGTGGCAGCCTTGATTTCGGCTTTGGCGTCTGCAGAAAACGTCTTGGCTGTCACCACATCGGTCGGGATGGGTACCGCAGCGCCTCGTGCCTTCATGGCTTCAATCACGGCTTTGGCCTGGTCCAGCAGATCGGGCTCGGCAAGACTTTTCCCGATGTTGAGGCCCGCGGCGAGCATGAAGGTGTTGGCGATGCCGCCGCCAACAATAAGCTGGTCCACCTTGTTGGCCAGACTTTTCAATATGGTCAGCTTGGTAGAGACTTTGGAACCCGCCACGATGGCTACCAGCGGGCGCTTGGGCGCCAGGAGGGCCTTTGAAATGGCGTCCATCTCGGCCGCCAGCAGCGGCCCCGCACAGGCAATGGGGGCGAACTGGGCGATGCCATAAGTGGTAGCCTCGGCGCGGTGGGCGGTACCAAACGCGTCGTGCACGAAGATGTCGCAAAGGGCGGCCATACGTCTCGACAAGACTTCGTCGTTTCTCTTTTCACCCGGGTTGACACGGCAGTTTTCAAGGAGCACAAGTTGGCCGGGCCTGACGTCCAGGCCCTCCGTCCAGTTCGCAACGACAGATATCTCGCGCCCCATGAATTCGCCCATGCGCTTGGCGACCGGGGCCAAAGAGTCTTCAGGCTTGAACTGGCCTTCGGTGGGGCGACCCAGGTGCGATGTCACCATGACGGCAGCACCGGCCTTTAGCGCCATGTCAATGCAGGGAATGCTCGCGCGGATGCGGGTGTCTTCGGTGATGTTGCCAGCCGCGTCTTGCGGCACGTTCAGGTCAGCGCGTATAAAGACGCGCTTGTTGGCCGCAAAGCCGTTGGCCACCACGTCGGCGAAGCGCAGGAATT
>JAHEBY010000323.1 GCA_024642025.1 Comamonadaceae bacterium
CTTGCCGTCGTCGATGCCTTCCATCCAGAACTCGACGAACATGTTGACGCCGGAATCGCCAAAACCGGCAATTTCACAATCGGGACGGAATTCGATCGGCAACTCCTCGCCACTAAGCACCTTTGGATGGGACGCGACAACACCCTTGATGAGTTCGACCAGCTTGTTGATGTCGCTGCTGTAGGCTACCGAAAAATCCACCCTGTACCGCTGGCGCTTGTCTTTGTGGCTCCAGTTGATGAAAGGTTCGACGATGAACTTTTCATTGGGTACAATCACATCTTTCCCTTCAAAGGTTTCCAGCGTGGTCGAGCGCAGGGATAGTTCCCGCACAATACCGGCGCGCCCGTCGTTGAGCTCGACATAGTCGCCGACCGTGACCGAGCGATCGAAGAGAATGATCAACCCCGAGATGAAGTTCGACGCGATCGCCTGCAGACCGAAGCCCAGACCAACGCCAAGCGCACCGCAGAACACGGCGAGCGCGGTCAGGTTGATGCCCATGATGTTGAGCAGCAGCAAGGCAATGACGACGAAGGTGGCGACCTCAAGCAGCTTGGACGCTACTTCACGGGTGCTCTCGTGCAGGTTCTCCTGCCGACTCAGAATTTCGCGCCCAGTGCGGTTGGAAATACGCCCCAGCCAGAAAAAGAACGAACCAAATATCGCGACGCGCGCGAGCCCGTATGCCGATATCTCGATATTGCCGACGTTGATCGAGATTGACTCCAGGACTTTGATCAGGCCCTCCAGCACGCCAACCAGATGCATCAGCAGCAAGGGGATACCGATGAATTTGAATATCCGTCGCACCACGGGACTACCCACGAAGTCGTCGACCGCCGAGATGAACAGGAGCAACATCGCAATCGTCATGGCAGACTTGACCAACCAGTCGTGATTCAAAAACGTGTTGCTCAGTTCGACCGAAACGCGTAGTAACACGATAGCGGTCAACGGGAAGATCAGGTTTCCACAGTTGGCGAAGAAGCGTCGGACTGGGTGCGAGTCTGCATTGATGCGCTGATCATCGAGCACCGGCGCGTACATTCGCACCCGCTTGGCAACGAACCAGGCAACCATGTAGATCAGCGCAATGATGGCGGCCTGCGTGTATGTTTCAGGTTGCGTGAGCGCGGTCTGCGTCGCGTCGACGGACTGCTGCCAGATTCGATTGAAAGATTCCAATTGCATGTCCTGCTTACTGTAATCGGTTTGGAGACGCATGCAGGCGTCGCTTCTGACTATACTGGTTGGTTGGCTAACGCAGCAAACGGCGCGATGCTATTGAGGCAATTGCCGTCCAAACGGCTGTAGGAGTAGAGAAGTGGGAAGTACATCTGTCAATCTGATCGCCGTAGTCTTCCTGCTGGTAGCCAACGCCTTCTTCGTCGCGGCTGAGTTCGCTTTGGTCAAGGCGCGCGGATTTCGTGTCGATGCCCTGGCGGCGAGTGGGAGCGGCAGCGCCCTCCTTACGCAAAAGATCATGCAGAACCTCGAGGCCTACCTGGCGGCCTGCCAGCTTGGCATCACAATGGCGTCGCTAGGCCTTGGCTGGGTTGGTGAGCCAGCAATTGCAGCGCTGCTCAAACCGGTGTTCGAGTCTGCAGGATTGCCGTCGGCGATGTTGCACACGGCATCTTTCATAATCGGTTTTCTTATCTTCTCCTCGCTGCACATCGTCATCGGCGAACAGGTTCCCAAGACCTTCGCCATCCGCAAGCCCGAGCCGGTGTCGATGCTCTGCGCCTATCCGCTGCGCGCCTTCTACCTGTTCGCGTTCCCGCTCAATTGGATTTTGAACCGCGCATCAGGGGCCATACTTGCGCGCTTCGGCGTGGCCGAGGCGACGCATATGGACGTCATGTCCGATGCCGAGATCAAGGGCGTCATTGATGTCTCGCGCGAGCACGGTGACCTGTCGAATTCAAAGGCTGACATGCTCAAAAACATGTTTGACTTCGACCAACGTACCGTCCAGGAAATCATGATCTCCCGCAGCCGGGTGGATACGCTGGACGTGTCCAGCGACGCGGCGGCAAACGCAGCGGTCATGCGCGACAGCGGGCACTCGCGTTTCCCGCTGGTGCGCGGCGAATCGGGCGAGCCGGTCGGCATCGTGCTAGCCAAGGATCTCTACGCCGCCGTACTCGCAGGCGAGGCTGAGCCCTGGAAGGACCTTGAGCGCTTCAGCCGCGAGCCGCAGATCGTGCCCGAATCACAGCGCGTCTCGCTGGTGTTTGAAACCATGCGCCGGGAGCGCGCGCACATGGTGCTGGTGGTGGACGAATATGGCGTGTTCAGTGGCGTAGCCACACTAGAGGATCTGCTCGAGGAGATCGTCGGCGAGATTGCAGACGAACTGGACGTCGACGAGCCCGGCGATGGCATCAGCAAGCACGCCAACCACTGGGAAGCGCCCGGGCTGACCGCGCTGTCCGACATCGAACGCGCCATCGGTCTGGTCGTGCCCGAAGAGGCCAACTGCAACACGCTCTCCGGGCTCGCCATGTACTGCCTGGGCCGCATGCCTTTGACGGATGACAGCTTCGAGGTCGGCGGCTTTCGCGTCGTTATCCTAAGCGTCAGTGAGCGCCGTGTGGGGCGCGCACGCCTTGAGGAGCTCACCCCCGTCGACAGTGCAATCGGGGGAAACGCCGAAGCCTGAGTTCACGATCAGGACCGCGCCTTGACGTTTTGTGGGTCATACAAGGACTGATAACCCACCGCCTCGACCCTGACCGGATAGATATCGGCGAAGTACTGGATCTGCAGTTCACGCCCCACCTGGCAGTATTCATGCGGCAGGTAAGCCAGCGCAATATTCTTGCCGATGGTTGGGCCGAAGGCGATGGAGCTGGTCCAGGAGCGGCGGCCAAGTTCGTCGACCAGCGTGGCACCGGTTTCGGGGTCCATCACCGGGCAGATGCCCACCGGATATCGTGCCACGCCGGCGCTGTCGACGTTGTTCGTCATGACCAGCGTGCAAAGCGTGGCGGGCTGGTGATCGCGCTCGCGGAACTTCAGGTGCGCCTCTTTGCCATGGAAGTCGGCCGCCTTCACCTTGGGCCGCGCCAGATCGCATTCGTACAGGTTGTATTCGGTCAATAAATCGGCGTTCTGCAGTCGCAGGCTCTTTTCCATGCGCCGGCTATTGGCATAGGTTTCCACGCCCACGGGCGTGACGCCCAGGGCGTGCAGCGCATCCCACAGGGCCAGGCCGTCTTCGTACTTGAAGTGCAGCTCCCAGCCCTGCTCGCCCACATACGAGATGCGGAAGGCCAGCACCGGCACGCCCTTGATCGTCAGGTTGCGCAGCGCAGCGAACGGGAAGTTTTCGTTCGTCCAGGCCTCGGGTTTGTCGGCGATCTTCTGGATGGTTGTGCGGGCGTTGGGGCCCCACACACCCAGGCAGCCATATTGCGTGGTGGTGTCCGTCACCGTCACATTGGCACCGCGGTCCTGTGCCATGCGACGTATCCAGGTCAGGTCGCGGTGGCCAGCGTCGGCACCGTCGACCACGCGGTAATGGTCCTGGCCCAGACGCAAGACGGTCAGGTCGGCGCGCACGCCGCCCTTGGCGTCCAGGAAATGGGTGTAAACCCCTTTGCCCACCGCCGTGTCGCCGCCCACCTTGGCCACGCAGATGTATTCCAGCAGGTCGGCTGCATCCGGTCCCACCACATCGATCTCGGCAAAGTGC